>JAQGJI010000105.1 GCA_028290685.1 Devosia sp.
CGTTTTGCAAGACGGAGCAGACAATCAAGGCACCCGATGCACCCGATGCCTTCGTCTTTCATGCAGCCGCCGTAGATTGGGGGTAGCTGCTCTAGACGGAATCGTCCAGCCGGATGAAAGTAAGATCGGTCTGACCCGGCTTATTGAGGTAAATGTGCTCAGCGATGCCCAAACCGAACTCGGGCTGCGGGAAGAGACGCTCGTTGCCGAGTTGGACGCAGTGGCGCGCTCGGACGCTGATGCGTGAAGCTGCCTTACTGGCTTGGCTGAACTCGGAGTAACCGCATTATCAAACCGGCCGCACTCCCGCAGCGGCCTGGCCGCCAAAGGTTTTTGAATTCCAATTGACATAATAAATGAGCAGTGCAAGTCTCGAATTGTGTTGAGGGACACGAGCATGGTCTTGCGGGGAACAAATCAGGAGAAGGCAAGGCCGTATAATCGGCGCATCGTTCTCGAATGTATTCGCAGCGATGGCCCGCAGACCCGCGGCGATATTGCCGAGCGGGTCGGCCTTACTGTGCAAACCGTATCAACCATCGTGCGCGAACTTGAGGATCAAGGATACCTGCTGTCTGTTCGCAGGGCGCCGAAAGGTCGTGGCCTCCCGCCCACCACGCTGCATCTCAATCCTGATGGGGGCTATGCCGTCGGACTTTCGGTAACGCCACTCGGCGTTGATGCTGCGCTGATGAATCTGGCCGGCGACATGCTTGGCAGCGTGGCCCGGCCCTGCGCCCATCCAAGCCCGTCCCAAGCCTTTGCGCTGATTGAGGAACTGGTCGCAGAAATGCGAGACCTGCGGCCAGATGGGCGGATGCTCGGCGTCGGTTTTGCCATGCCGGGCCCTTTTGACGTGCAGGCCATGAGCTTTGTTGGGCCGACGACGCTTGATGGCTGGACCGGAGTGCCTGTGCGCGCCCGGCTCGAAGAGGTGACACGCCTCCCCGCTTTCATCGCCGTGGATACCGTCGCTGCGGCGCTGGCAGTACGCCTTTATGGCGCAGGCGCATCGCTTTCGCAGTTCTATTATCTCCACCTTGGCGTGGGTCTCGGTGGCACCATGATGCAGGATGGCGTACCGGTGCGCGGCGCCTGGGGCAATGCCGGAGAAATCGGCCACATCCCCGCCGTTCCAAATGGCCTGCCTTGCCCATGTGGCAGCGTCGGATGCCTTGAGCGCTATCTCTCACTCGACGCGTTCAGCAATCGCCCGGTTGGGCAGAGCCAAGCTGATTGGGTGGCCGAGGTCATACCGGTGTTTCATAATGCGATCCGCACTGTCGAAAACCTCTTCGATCCTCAGACCATCTTGGTTGGTGGCATCGCTCCCGATGAGCTGATCCAAGCGCTGGTCGCGACGACGGGCGAGCTGCCGACGTCCATCTCGACGCGCTACGACCGGACGACGCCGCGCGTGACGGCTGCTTTTGGCCACCAATCCGTTTTGCGCGGCGCAGCTGCACTTGCGGTTTCCGGTGTGTTGTCGCCACGCCAGGAACCGATTTTTGCCAGTCGCCCCCGCAAGCGCGACCCGTTGTCCAATGGAGTGGCTGCATGAGCCAAGAACTGCTCACTCTCGACAACATCACCAAGAGCTACGGCGCTGTGCAGGCGCTGCGCGGAGTTTCTTTTTCCGTCGCCAAGGGCGAGGTGATTGCGCTTCTGGGCGACAATGGCGCCGGCAAGTCGACGCTGGTCAAGATCATCTCTGGCGGGCTTGAAGCTAGCTCGGGCAGCATGCGCTTCGAAAGCAAAGACTTCCGGCCAAAGTCGCCTTCCGAGGCTAAGGCGGCCGGCATCGAAACAGTCTACCAAGATCTCTCGCTCTGCACCAATGTCGACGTGGTCGCCAATTTCTTCATGGGCCGCGAACTCACCCGTTCGATCATGGGCATCAAGGTGCTTGATGAAAAGCGCATGGAAGAGCAGGTCGCCAAGGCTCTCGCCAGCGCCGGTACGCGCATTCCGTCGCTCCGCGCCAAGGTCGAGCACCTCTCGGGCGGCCAGCGTCAAGCTATCGAACTCAACCGCTTTGTCCATTGGGGCGGCAAGCTGGTCCTTCTCGACGAGCCATTCGCCGCGCTCGGGGTCGAGCAGACCAAGCGCGGACTGCAGATGATCCGACAGGTGGCCGCTCAAGGGATCGGTGTCGTCATCATTACCCACATCATGCAGCAGGCCTTCCAGGTTGCAGACCGCATGGTGGTCATCCGCCAGGGCGTGGTGGCAGGCGATGTGCCGACGAAACAAACTCCTGCGGACGCGGTGATCGGCATGATCACCGGCGAAACCCTTACCGGTGCCGGACCGGTTACGGGCGCAGGGGAATGATCCGGCAAAGGGAGCGACGAATGAAGCACTTGTTGAAATACGGCGTGGTTCTTCTTGCCGGAACGGCCGCCTTGCTGCACCCCGCCTATGCCCAGGACAAGGGCACCGTCTACTATATGGTGCCCACCTTGCTCGATGAGTTCCAGACCGGCTCGGTGAGCGCGCTCGAGATGTTCCTTGAACAGGTCGGCTATGATCTGACGACGCTCAACGCCGACAATAAGACCGACCTGCAGCAAAGCCAGATGAACGACGTGATCGCGCTAGCACCCAAGGCGATCATCCTCGCCGCGGTTGACTTCAACGCTCTGGCCCCGTCGGTCGACGCCGCCCGCGAGGCCGGCATTCCAGTGATCCAATTCGACCGCCAGATTTCCTCGACCGTCTCGGACTTCACCTCGGTCGCCGGCACGATCGAGATCGGTTATGTCGCCGCCGAGCAGGTCGAGCGCCTGCTCACCGAAAAGAACGGCTCGGTGAAGGGCAAGGTGCTGCAGGTCCTCGGCGATCCCGGCGACCCCTACACGCTCGATATCCAGAAGGGTTTCGAGGAGAAGATGGCTGCGTTCCCCGAGGTCACCATCATCAGCCAGCCGGCCATGATGTGGGAGGCCAGCAATGCCGGCACTATCGTGTCGGACCAACTGCTCGCCAATCCTGACATCGACATCGTCTTCAGCCACGCCGCGCACCTTTCGGTGGCAGCCGTCGCCTCACTCGAAGCGGCCGGCAAGCAGCCGGGCGATGTCTATGTCATGAGTTCGAACGGCGCACCCGTAGCGCTGCAGATGATCCGCGATGGCTGGATGCAGGTCGAGGTCGAGCAGCCGCTCTATGCCCAAGCCGCGGCAGTCGCCATGTTCATGGATAAGCTCGTTGCCAAGGAAGAGATCGTCCCCGGCGAGTATGATGTTCTCGGCCTCCCCTCTGTCGTCACCAACGAAGAATGGGGCCCGACCATGAAGATCCCTGGCGCAGCCATTACGCCGGAAAATGTCGATGATCCCTCGTTCTGGGGCAATCTCAAGCCACCCTCGGCGCCGGTGACTTCGGTCGAATAATGCA
>JAQGJI010000113.1 GCA_028290685.1 Devosia sp.
CGGCAGCCGCAGCGGCGCTGGGCCGCGAGCTGACCATTCCCGCCCAGGCGCAAAGCCTGGTGCTCACGCGCGTGTCAGGCCGCGCCTCTGCAATGCCGCCGGGTGAGACCCTTGCAGCTTTTGGCGCTACCGGCGCAACGCTTGCCATCCATCTGGCCATCCACGCGCTTTCCGAGGTGGTCAGCGAACTGACGCCGCTATATGGCCCTGATTGCCCCGTCGCCATCGTCTTTCACGCCTCCTGGCCGGACCAGAAGATCGTCCGCGCCACATTGGGCGACATCGAGGAGCGCTTTGCCGCCGATCCGGTGGAGCGAACCGCGATCATCTTTGTCGGCCATGGGCTCGGCGCCAGCGATTTCCGCGAGAGCGCGCTTTACGACCCCGCCTACCAGCGGCGCTTTCGCGGCCGCGACTAGCCCGAGCCGGCGCGGACCAGTGCTTGGGTCTTCGTCAAAACCCAGGCCAGCCCCACCAGCACCAGCAATCCGGCGCCCAGCATCAGGCCGTCGGCCACCAGATCGGCCTGGCTCCTGGTGCGCACCGCCTGCAGGAACATGCTGATCACGGTTCCTGTCGCAAAAACCGCCAGCCCCTGACGGCCCAGCAGCCGCAGCGGCGCGGCGGCCGCTGTTCTGGCCACGCGCTGCATCAAGGGCCAGTTTGCCAGCACATAAAACAGCGCCAGGGCATGCAACAGGCGCGGCAAGGCCAGGTAGGCCTTGTCGAACCAGGTGATGTAGAACGGCAGGCCCAGGGCGCTCAGGCGCCCCATGGTGGCGTTCATGTACTGGCCCAGCACCGGTATTTTCATCCACATCAGGGTGAACACCAGCGTAGCGATCGCAAGGCCCATCAACACGCGGGAAAACGGCACGAAGCGACCGCCGGTTTTCATCGCCATGCCGGACAGCAGCCCCAGAACAAACAGCAATTGCCAGGAAAACGGATTGAAGAACCAGCCGCCCGAGTTGGGAAACGACGGGAAGTTCATCCTGAACTGTCCGGCAAGCACCCACAGCGCTACCGATGCCAGGACAACGCGCACCGGCCAGCGCAGCCCCGCGGCAATGATCAGCGGCGTTGCCAGCAGCAGGCTGATATAGAGCGGCAGGATGTTGAGATAGCCGATCTGATGGCTCAGCAGCGGAATGCCCACCAGGCTGCTCAGGGGCTTTTGGAACAGCGGCGCCAGATTGTTCTTGGTCAGAACCTCGGTGAACCCAAGCCACTTCGCCGCACCGGCAAAGATCCCCAGGCACAGCATGGTGATCACGATGTGGACGAAGTAAAGCTGGCGGGCCCGTGCCCAGACCCTGGCCGTGGCTGCCCACCAGTGGCCGCTGCGGAAGCGGTCGGAATAGGCCAGGCCAGCCGCAATCCCGGACATGAACACGAACGCCTCCGCGGCATCGGAAAAACCGAAATTGCGATTGGTCAGTGACTCATAGAACGTATTGGGCACGTGGTTGATGAAGATCATGACCAGTGCCAGGCCGCGAAACATATCCAGCCGGTGATCACGCCCGGCGGGCACGACGCGCTGCTCGGCGCGCCCTGCCGGGGCCCAGAAGCGCCGCAGCCAGCCCGCGCCGGGCAAGCCCGGCGTGCGCTCAGCAACCGTATCAGGCAGCGACATAGCTGGCCGTCTTGATCGTCACCGGCTCGGGGGCGACATCGGGCACGATCCAGCTGGCCAGAATGGCGCGGTATTGGACCATGACGGGGGCCGGAGAAAGCTCCAGGTCGGTCTGGAACACCGGCGGCAGTGCCTGGCGCCGGGACGGCATCGAGCTTAGCGAGATCAGCAGCGGCGCCAGAATGGCCGGCAGCATGGCCGGCACCATCCAAAGGGCAATCGAGGGCGCGAACAGCACGGTGCTGCCCAGCGTCACCAGACCAAGCGTCATGATCCACCAGCTGGCCCGAAACGCCGTTTCGAGATTGATCCAGTTCTGTCCGCGCTTGGTCGCGGGCCAGCCGCCGTCGAGCCCGAGCAGCACCTGGGCCACGGCCCGCGTCTGCAACAGCAGCATGACCGGCGCCAGAAGGGTGGAGAACACGATCTCGCACACGACCGAGGCGGCCGCGCGCATCGTCCCGCCAAAGCGCCTGTTGCGGTTATCAAGGGCGCCCCGCACCAGGATCAGCACCTTGGGCAGCACCAGCACGACGGCCACCGCTGCGGCCAGAACCCACAAGTCCACCCGCGTCTGGCTGAACCGCAGGAACACCGGGCGCTGTTCGGGAAGCACCACGGCAATGATGCTGGCGCTCATCAGCAGCAGCCACAGCGGGGATGCCATGTAGGCCATGATGCCCTGGACAAAGGTGAAACGGCTCCAGAACTTGAGGCCGGGCGCTCCCAGAAGCCTTCGGTGCTGCAGATTGCCCTGGCACCAGCGCCGGTCGCGCTTGGCGTATTCGATGAGGTTTTCGGGGCCCTCCTCGAACGAGCCCTCAAGCTCCGGATCAACGATCACCTTCCAGCCCGCGCGCGACAGGAGCGCGGCCTCGACATAGTCGTGGCTCAGGATATGCCCGCCAAAGGGCGGCTTGCCCGAGAGTTCGGGCAGCCCGCAGCTGGCTGCGAAAGCTTTCATCCGCACAATGGCGTTGTGCCCCCAGTAGGGCCCTTCCCGCCCCTGCATCAGCGCGGCACCGCGCGCGAAGCTGGGCGAAAGATAGCTGGCTGCAAACTGCATGGACCGGCCGAACAGCGTCTGCGCATGGATCACTTTGGGTACGGTTTGCAGCAGGCCCAGATCGGGATCACGATCCATCCGCCGGGCCATTTCCCCGATGGTTTCGGCTGCCATCAGGCTGTCGGCATCCAGGATCAGACCATAGTCATAGGCACCGCCCGAGCGGGCGATGAAATCCTCGATGTTGCCGGCCTTGCGTCCGGTGTTGTGTTCACGCCGGCGGTAGAAAATGCGCCCCGCGCTCATGGGCTCGCGCAGCAGACGCTCGAACCAGACGGCTTCCTGCGTTGCCGCTTCAAGCAACTGGGTGTCCGAAAGAACAGCAAAGTGGAAGCGTTCGGCAATGCCCAGATCCACCAGCCCGCGGTTCATGGCGGCGATGCGGGCAAAGGTTTCCGCGGGATTTTCGTTGAAGATCGGCACCAGGATGGCTGTCATGCCCACCGGCTTGCGGCGCGGATCGAAAGAGGGTGCGCGCGCTGGCGTGAACACCCCCATGACAGCGGCCGCACCACCCCAGACCAGCCAGAAGCCGGTAATCACCACCAGGATGGCCCGCGCAATGTCGAGCGCGCTCAAGCCCCCTGCCCCGGTAAACCGCAAGAACAGGTGGCCGCCCGCGCAACTCAGGGCGAGCGCGGTGAGCAGTGCGGCGGTCCGGATAAGATAGGGCCTGGTCATGCCTGGAGAGCCCCGCTCAACGCGGCGCAAAAACCAGGAAAACACCCCTTAGCGCATCGAACAGGGAACGGCGCTTTGCCTCCAGGCGCTGCTTGGGCATGGGCAGCGGCGCATCGGGCAGCGCATTGCCGAATGAAAAGTTACCGTCATGTCTCATGCCGCAGGCCTCCACTGATAGAGCCAGGTTTCAGTTAGCTGGCGTCCAGACCCGACCAGGTAAGCCCTGAGTTCGAGCGGCGCCGTGTTGTCGGTTTCCACGTCGAAAACCAGCCGCCATGCCCCGTTCGTATCGATGCGCGAGAGCACGGTATGTTGCGCTACCCCGCCCGAAACGGTTGCGACCACGTCGGGCGGCGTTGCCGCCGGAATATCGGCCAGCTCCCCACCCGCGAAGTCGACGACGAACTTGCGCAGATTGCTTGCATTCTGCACGCCCGACACCCCGCCTGCTCCCGAACGGGTCTCGGCCACATAGGCCAAACGAGCGGTGGGGTCCGGATCAAGATCGCCCCATACGAGCCGGTAGCCGAACTCGCGCGACTGCCCTGCAAGGGCCGGTTCGGCCGGGATCCAGAAAGCCCCGATATTGTCATCGACTTCCAGCTGGGCCGGAATTTCGATCAACCGGACGGATCCCTGCCCCCATGCGCCCATCGGTTCGACGCGCAACGATGGCCGGCGTTCATAATGGGCGCCGGCGTCCTGGTAGGATGCGAAGTCGCGGCCGCGCTGGTACAGCCCGAAGGCCTTGGGGTTATTCTCCCACAGATAGGAATTTCCCAGCGTCGGCGAATTGTTCAGCGCTCGCCACATCACCTCCCCGGTCTCGCGCTCGATCAGCAGGCCGTTGCTGTCGTGCACCTGGGGGCGGTAGTCGTCGAATCCGGACCTGTTGGCCTCGGCAAACAGGAACATGGATGTCAGCGGAGCGATTCCAAGCTCCTTGATGTCGTTGCGGAAGTTCAGCCGCGCCGTAACCTCTATCACGGTCGCCTGCACGCTCTGATTGCCTGGCTTGATGACAAACCGATAGGCGCCGGTGACGCTGGGGCTTTCAAGCGCTGCATAGACGGTAAGCGCGCCGTCGGCGGCCGGTTGACGCTCAACGTAGAATTCAGAAAAACGCGGAAATTCCTCGGGCACATCGACCCAGGAGTTGAGCAGCAGCCCGCGCGCGCTCAAGCCATAGATATTGTCCCGGCCCAGGGCGCGGAAGTAGCTGGCACCCAGAAATGAAACCAGCTCGGACATGCGATCGGGCGCACTCAGGGGATAGTTGATGCGAATCCCTGCAAC
>JAQGJI010000124.1 GCA_028290685.1 Devosia sp.
GTACCGGTAAGGAAGCATTCGTCGAATTGGCCCAGCTCTTCAGGCATGATGTGGCGCTCGGTCACCGTAAAGCCATTGCGCTTGGCCAATTCGATCAGCGTCTGCCGCGTGATTCCGTTGAGGAAACAGTCAGGCGTCGGGGTCGTAATTTCCTTGCCCTTGATAAAGAACACGTTGGCGCCCGTGGCTTCCGCCACATAGCCACGATAGTCCAGCATCAGCGCATCGGAATAGCCATTGGCCATGGCCGCGTCCTTGCTCAGAGTGCAGATCATGTAAAGACCCGCAGCCTTGGCCGAAGACGGAATGGTCTCCGGGCTGGGGCGTTTCCAGCGGCTCCACTCGAGGCGAATGCCCTTGAGTTTCTCCTCGACGGAAAAATAGCTGGGCCACACCCAGGCAGCAATCGCCAGGTGCACTGTATTGTTGCGAGCAGGAACGCTGAGTTCTTCCGAGCCGCGCCACGCCACCGGGCGCACATAGGCGTCCACCAGGCCGTTCTTTTCCAGAACCTGCCGCTTGGCCTCTTCGATCTGGTCGACCGACCACGGCATGGGCATGTCGAGGGTCTTGGCCGAGCGGATCAGCCGTTCGGTATGCTCGCGCGACTTGAAGATTTCCCCGCCATAGGCGCGCTCTCCTTCAAACACCGAGCTCGCATAATGCAGCCCGTGCGTCAGCACGTGAATTTTCGCGTCTTTCCAAGGTTTGAGCTCGCCATCAAACCAGATCCAGCCATCACGCTGGTCCATGGGCACACCGGCCATGATCCTCTCCCGACTATTCATTTTGAGCGCCATCATGGCCGCCCGATTTGACGTCGATCATGCCCCAGGCTCCGGGCCTTGGCAAACCACAAAGGCTGAGGGATAAACAATGAGCGGCGTCCTGATAGGAAGACAATGGCAGCGAACCAAAACAATGTCAACATAGCTGACATAAATTCCGTTTCGTCCGGCGACGAGAGGCTGCCGCTGGACATTATGGGACTGTTTTTCTTTGCCTATCGAGACTTCACCGGGGATGCTGATGCCCTGCTCGGCCGCCAGGATTTTGGCCGCGCCCACCATCGGGTACTCTATTTCGTCAATTTGCGCCCCGGCATGCCTGTGGCCGATCTGCTCGATATCCTCAAGATCACCAAGCAGAGTCTGGCTCGCGTTCTGCGGCAACTGATCGATAAGGGCTACATCGAACAAAAACCCGGCTACTCCGATCGTCGCCAGCGTCTGCTGCATGCAACCGATTTGGGCCGGCAATTCTTTCGCACCCTGTCCGCCACCCAAGCCAGCCGCATCGATGCCGCGATCGCCAGTCTGCCTGCGGAGTCGCGTACGATTGTTACCCGTTTTCTGGTTGGCATGGTCGATCCTGGGGAGCGCGCCACGCTTGACCGGTTGAACCTGACGAGCGGCCTTTGATCTGGGGACCCGACGACAACAAAAGGGACGCGAAACAGAGTTTCGCGTCCCCACCGGAGACACCACAAAGGAGCGTCAGCCTCTGCGGCAGTCAACCGAGCGGTTGGCACCAGAATGAGATACCGGCGCCAAACTGTATGCGGAGCGGCATTGCTGCTCCGGTTCGCATCAATAACGGACCCGGTTACCAAGGGTTCCCGTCCAGAAAAACTGTGATCAGCTTCGGTGTGGCGCCGCTGGTTTCCTGGGGAACGGTTTTGAACCTCAAATGCAAACAACAGGAGATGATCGCGCCTTGAAAGCCGCCCCGTTGGACGAGCCTTCGGTCCTTGATGCTATGGGTCTGCAGCGCGCAAGGGGCGTTGGCGGGCTGACGACCAAGCAACGCGGCGGCACGACCTGCATTGACACGCTGTACCAGGATGGCTGCGCCAAAATTCGCCTCCCCCACACCCATTCCCCTGCCATGGAAGCGGTTTTCATCAACACAGCCGGCGGCTTGACGGGAGGCGACCACATGCGCTGGTCCACCGACCTGGCGCCGCACGGCAGGCTCGTTCTAACCACCCAGGCATGCGAACGCGTATATCGCTCCCTCGGGGGGGCCGCCCGTGTGCAAACAAGTCTGTCCGTGGGCGAAGATGCGCACCTCGACTGGCTGCCGCAGGAAACGATACTGTTTGCCGCCAGTGAACTGGATCGGCGCATCGATATCGATCTTGCGCAGGGCGCCAGCCTGACCGCGATCGAAGCGATCATTCTTGGACGTGATGCGATGGGTGAGACGGCGCTTGATGCAAAGCTGCGCGATCATTGGCGCATCCGCCGCAATGGGCGCCTGCTTCATGCCGAGGCAACCAGGCTCGGCGGCACGATCGGGGAACGAAACGGTCTGCCCCTGCTCGCAGGCAAGCGTGCCTTTGCAACCATCGTCCATGTGGCATCCAGTCCGGAGCGTTGCGCAGCGCGGCTTGCAACGGTGCGTGCATGCCTGCCTCATGACCAGACGATTGCGGCCAGCGCTACGGGAGAACGTCTCGTGGTGCGGGCCTTGGCGCAATCGGGGCTTGCCTTGCGCCGGCTGCTCGTTCCCCTTCTGGCGGAGCTGTCCGGCGCCCGGGCGCTGCCCCGCATGTGGCACCTATAGGATCAAACATGAATCTGACACCGCGCGAAAAAGACAAACTGCTGATTGCCATGGCCGCCATCGTCGCACGCAAGCGGCTGGAGCGCGGCGTCAAGCTCAACCATCCCGAAGCGATCGCGCTGATCACCGACTTCGTGGTTGAAGGCGCACGCGATGGACGGGCCGTGGCCGACCTGATGGAGGCCGGCGCCCATGTCGTCAGCCGCGCCCAGGTCATGGACGGCATCGCCGAGATGATTCACGACGTTCAGGTCGAAGCCACGTTTCCCGATGGCACCAAGCTCGTCACCATCCATGAACCGATCCGATAAGGCGAAGCACTCATGATCCCAGGCGAAGTCATCACGAAGTCCGGCGAAATCGAGCTGAATGCGGGCGCATTCCAGATCACGCTGGAGGTCGCCAATACCGGGGATCGGCCTGTCCAAGTGGGCTCACATTACCATTTTTTCGAAACCAACGCTGGCTTGTCCTTTGACCGTGAGAAGGCCCGTGGCATGCGCCTCGATATCGCGGCTGGTACCGCTGTGCGCTTCGAGCCCGGCCAGGCACGTGAGGTACGCCTCGTTCCGTTTGGCGGCGAGCGCAACGTTTATGGATTTCGCCAGCAGATCATGGGAAAACTGTGAGCACAGGCCACACGATCGGCAAACGCTGCGTGGCGCCATGGCGCGATGGACCACGAAGTGTTCTAACGAGCCCGATTTGCCCCAGATGGAACACCGCCAATGACCAAGGAACAAGACTTCAAGCAGCGCTTTGCGGTTTTGCTGCGCGACCTGCAGCAGGATGGGACCAAGGACGCCGAGATCATGTGGATGCTCGGCATGCTCGCAGCCGAACTGTCGATGGAATTGAAAAGCACGAGCTGGTCGGCTGCCAAATCCGTCATCACCGTTCCGGTCTACGATCAACTGCTCAAGAAATTTCAACAGCGCGGCGAAGAGTGTCTTCGAGCCGGGCGTCGGAACGAGGCTTATGCCATTCAGGTCCTCTCCTATTCATTGATCGCCCGGACCCAGACAGGCGATCCGGACATGGTCCAGGGCGAAAAGCTGATCGACGTCGTGATCGACCGCGCCATGGCCGTCTACCGGCAGGTCAAGCAGGCCCGCACCACCTAGGATCAGTCTGGGCCACAAAGGGAGTGGAGCGCTGCCGCTCTTCAGGGCCGCGAGGTCGGCACAGGAAAATGTCACCAACTCGTTTCCCCCAAACCTCAGCCGGAGCCCTTTGATGCCCGCACGCATTTCCCGCGCTATTTACGCCGACATGTATGGCCCCACCACGGGGGACCGGGTCCGCCTGGCCGACACGGAATTGTTTATCGAGGTGGAAAGGGATTTCACGACCTACGGCGAGGAGGTCAAGTTCGGCGGCGGCAAGGTGATCCGCGATGGCATGGGGCAGAGCCAGCGCACCCGGTCCGAGGGGGCCGTTGATACGGTTATCACCAACGCCCTGATCGTTGATCATACCGGCATCTACAAGGCAGATGTGGGCCTTAAGGACGGACGTATTTACGCCATCGGCAAGGCCGGCAATCCCGATACGCAAGCGGGCGTGAACA
>JAQGJI010000149.1 GCA_028290685.1 Devosia sp.
TCAAGCATGGCAGCGCCAGCCGGTACGCGGACTGGTTCGACATCAACTGGACGCCACCGCGTGCTGACCTGGCCGGCAAGCTGATGGTGCCGTTTCTGGGCACAGGCTACGCCCAGGCACTGGCCTCGGGCGATCTGGCGCTGAAAGCCGATGGCGAGGGATTTGCGGTCTGGGCCTATGACAATGAAAAATTGCCGATCCGGCCAGAGGATGAAGCCGCCTTGCTGCACCAGTATGGCTCCGCTGAAGCGGCCATCGCCGCGCTGACGGGAAACCCGGGTGAGCCGACAAGCTGGGCCGCGCTGGACAGCCTGATCGAGAACCAGCACTGGCGCCTGACCCGTTATTCCGCCGCTGCCGACGAGATCAACTACCGCCGGTTCTTCATCAACAGCGAGCTGGCCGGCATCAGCATCGACCGCCCGGAAGTGTTCGAGCACGCGCACCAGACGATCTTCTCCCTTATCGATGAAGGCCTGGTGGATGGGCTGCGGATCGATCATGTGGATGGCCTGCTCGATCCCACGGGATACTTGCAGACCCTGCAGGCCAAGACCCCCCGCCCCATCTACCTGGCGATCGAAAAAATCCTGGCCCCGCACGAGCAGCTTCGCGCCAACTGGCCGGTCGATGGCACGACCGGGTATGAGTTCGGCGCATTGCTGACGCGAGTGCTGACCCATGCTGGTGGCGAACAGCAGGTGACCCAGACCTATAAGGATTTCGCCGGTCCCGCGGATGACCCCGAAGAAGAAGCCTACAGGTGCAAGCTCAGGGTCATGGACAATGAGCTGACGGCCGAACTGTCCGGGCTTTCCCGCCGCTTGTCACGGCTCGCCTGGTCCGTACGCGCGACACGCGATCTGACCGAGAGCGGGCTGCGCCGGGCGGCGCAGGAGATCATCGCGCATCTCAGGGTCTATCGAACCTATATCGATGCCAATGGCAGTGACGAACGCGACCGGCGTGAACTCAGCCTGGCCATAGGCAGGGCGCGCCAGTATCGGCCGCATTATTCTCCCATGCTGTTCGACTTCATGCAGGACCTGCTGCTGGGCACCCTGGGCTCCGAGTATGACCCCAGACTGGTAGCCAGTGCGCTGGGCGGCTTCCAGCAGGTCACCGGTCCTGTGATGGCGAAGGGCCTGGAGGACACCGCGCTCTATCGGTACAACCGGCTGGTCGCGCTGAACGAGGTAGGGGCACATCCCGACCGCTTTTCGGCTGACATTGTGGCCTTTCACGACGCCAATCAGCGCCGGTTGGCGAGCCATCCGCGCTGCATGCTGACGACATCGACCCATGACACCAAGCGCGGCGAAGACACGCGCGCCATGATCAGCACCATCGCCGACCGGCCTGACCTGTGGGACAGCGCGGTCAGGTCATGGCGCGACATGCTGGCGCCTCAAGACATCCACCCCAATGATGTTTACCTGTTCTTCCAACTGCTGCTGGGCGGCTGGCCGCTCGGTGCCGACGCCGGCGGTCTCGCCGAGCGCCTGAAACAGGCGATGGAGAAATCGCTGCGCGAAGCGCGCCAACGCAGCGACTGGGGTGTCAACAACACAGAATACGAGACGGCCGTGTTCTCGTTCATGGACGCGGCCATGAACAATCCGGCGTTCATGGCAAGCTTTCACGAGCATCGCGCGCCGCTTGCCGAAATCGGGCGTCGCAAGGCCTTGATCCAGGTTGCACTTAAATTGACCAGTCCCGGCATTCCCGACATCTATCGCGGCGCTGAAGATTGGGAGCAGAGCTTTGTTGATCCGGACAACCGGCGCCCGGTGAATTTCAGCGACATGGCCGGCCGGCTTGCCCATCCGGGCGATGTGGCGGACCAGAAATTGAGCCTGACGCAAAAGCTTCTGCAATTGCGCCGCCACTACCCCGACGTATTTGCCAGAGGCAGCTATGCTCCGCTCGAGATGGGCGGGAGCACGCTGGCGTTCATGCGCGAAGACGACGGCACAAGGGTCCTGGTAGCGGCAGATCTGTCGCAGGGCCATGCGGGGGGTATCACCCTCTCCGGCGATCTGGCCGGGCAGCAATGGACTGAAATTATCCGCTACGCCGACCGGCCGGATGGTAATCCTTATCTGCTGGTCAGTGTGCAAACCCCTGCCGGTTAGGCCAGAATGCAAAGACAGGGAAGCGGGCAGATGGCTCAGCATTCCCATCTGCCACAATCAGCAGGATCGGTTGACCTTGCATCGGAGACAAAGCCGTCCTATATGCCGGCCAAGCTCAATCGAAATGATTGGGCAGACGTTCTCAGGGCGGGGTGCAATTCCCCACCGGCGGTGTTTGTGCTCTGGCACATCAGCCCGCGAGCGCTTCCTCGTATGAGGAAGGTCAGCAGACCCGGTTAGATTCCGGGGCCGACGGTATAGTCCGGATGGAAGAGAACACATGACGGAACACGGCGGACTTCCCTGAACGGGAAGTGCGACGCTTCCCGTCATTGGCCCTGTGTATCGTCGCTACGCAAGTGACGGATGAATGGGCTTTCAACCAGCAAATAATCGACCGACCGCTCGCGATGAGCTTCTCGCCAGGGCCTTCCGCCACGCGCTTGAGGCTGCTGCGGAATACGAAGGCGCAACCGCGCCCAACCCGCCGGTCGGCTGTGTTCTCCTCGATATCGATGGCAACGAAATTGCTGTGGCTGCACACCGCAAGGCTGGAGAGCTTCATGCCGAGGCTGCTGCGATTGCGCTGGCACACCAGGCCGGGGTGGTCGAGCGCATCCACACGCTGATCGTTACGCTTGAACCGTGCAATCACACCGGACGAACCCCGCCCTGTACCGAAGCCATCATGAAGACGCCGGCTCGGGAAGTCTGGATCGGCGTGAAGGATCACAACTCATCCGTGGTGGGGCACGGAACGGAAAAGCTTCGCGCCGCGGGCCTGACGGTTCGCTTCTGGGATGAACTGGCGCACCCCGATGCGCCCATGCTCGAAGCCGCTGCCAAGCGCCTGATTGCCCCGTTCGCCAAGGTGTCGCGCTACGGATTGCCATGGCTCACGATCAAGCAGGCCCTAACCGGCCTTGGGAGCATGATCCCACCTGCGGGCCAGAAGACCTTTACCTCCCCCTCCTCTTTGGTCCTTGCCCACCGACTGCGCAAACGGGCCGATGCCATCGTGACCGGCTCCGGCACCATTCTGGCGGACCTGCCGGAGTTCACCGTGCGCCATGTAACCGACTTCCCCGGCAAACGGCGCGAGCTGATCATCCTGGACCGGCGTGGGCGCGTTCCGTCCACCTATCTGGATGCAGCCGCCCGGCGCGGCTTCGAGGTGGTTATCGAACAAAGCCTGGACGCGGCACTTCAGCGGCTCGGGACCGCTGGAGCCCTTGAGGTGCTGCTCGAGGCCGGGCCCACTCTCACCGGGGCGGTGCTCGCAACCGGCCTGTGGAACGAGCACTACCTGATCCAGCAGGCCGACGCAGCTGGTGGTGACGATCGGGTCATCGTCAGGCGTCAGTCCCCCCCAATCCCACCTTTATCTTAAAAGGACACAGATGTTTTCTGGCATCATTGAAAAGCTGGCGCGAGTCACCTCATCCCGACGAGAGGGCGAATCGCTGATCCTGCAACTTGAAACAACCTACCCTGACCTCGATCTGGGCGAGAGCATCGCGGTCAATGGCGTTTGCCTGACCGTCACCGAGTTCACCGCTTCGGGGGCGGCCAAATTCTTTGTCAGCCCCGAGACCTTGAACCGCAGCAATCTTGGGGAACTGCAAGCAGGCCACCTGGTCAACCTCGAACGATCGGTGCGGCTCGAGACCCGGCTGTCCGGTCACCTTGTTCAGGGCCATGTGGATGGGCTGGCAACGCTTGCCGGCGTCGTTCCGGAGGCTGGATCGCACCGGCTCCTGTTCGAGCTGCCTGCACAGCTCGCCCGCTTCTGTGTCGAGAAGGGCTCCATTGCTCTGAACGGGATCAGCCTGACCATCAACAGCATCGAGGATCGCGGCGACGCTCGATCGTCCGTGGCCATCACCGTCATCCCGCATACCTGGGAATACACCAATCTTCATGCCGTGCCCGTCGGCAAGACCGTCAACGTCGAGGTCGACGTCATCGCTAAATATGTGGAGCGCCTATGTCAGCCCTATCCGAAGCACTAACGCAGCTGCGCGCTGGACGTATGGTGGTGCTTGTTGACGATGAGGATCGCGAAAACGAAGGCGACCTCGTCGTCGCAGCCCAGTTTGCGACCCCTGACGCCATCAATTTCATGGCCACCCACGGCAAGGGCCTGATCTGCCTGGCACTCAGTGGCAGCCAGATTGACCGGCTCGGCCTGCAGCCCATGGTGGCGCAGAACCATGCGCGCCGCAGCACGGCCTTCACCGTATCGATCGAAGCACGAGACGGCATAACAACCGGCATCTCGGCCCATGATCGCGCCCGAACCATTCAAGCGGCCGCAAACCCCCAGGTACAGGCCGGCGACATCGTTTCGCCCGGACACGTGTTTCCGCTGCGGGCCGCGGATGGCGGCGTGCTTGTGCGCAACGGGCATACTGAAGGCGCAGTGGACCTGATGCGCCTTGCCGGCCTGCAGCCGTCAGCGGTGATCTGCGAAGTCATGCGCGACGATGGCGAAATGGCGAGGCGGCCCGACCTTGAGCGTTTTGCTGCCGAACACAACCTGTGCATTCTTTCCATCAAGGACATCGTCACGCACCGGGTGAGAACAGAATCGCTGGTGCACGAAGTCGCCAGCGCCCAGTTGCCGACCATGTTTGCCCAGGAGCCGTTGAAGGTTCATGCCTTCCGCAGCAGCCTGGACGGCGTCGAGCATCTCGCCATCGTGAAACACCCGCTGCCGGCGACGCCTCTGGTTCGGCTGCATTCGGAGTGCCTTACGGGAGACGCGCTGGGCTCGCTCCGCTGCGATTGCGGCGCGCAGTTGCAGGAATCGCTGCGCCTGATTGGGGAAAGCGAGGGCGGCGCCTTGATCTATCTGCGCGGGCAGGAAGGGCGTGGCATTGGTCTTGCCAACAAGATCCGCGCCTATGCGCTTCAGGATAAGGGGCTCGACACGGTCGAGGCGAATACCGCGCTTGGCTTTGCACCGGACGCCCGCGATTACGGCATTGCCGCCCAGATGCTTGCGGCGCTGGGGATCACCTCCATCGCCCTGCTCAGCAATAATCCCGACAAGGCCGACGCTCTGGAGCGCTACGGCATCGCCGTGGCTGAACGGCTGCCTCTGATCACGCCCCCCAATCCCTTCAACGCCGGCTATCTCACGACCAAGCGCGAGAAGTTCGGCCACACCTTCCATCATCAGTGAGAGTATTCCAACCAATGTCATCCCCAAACATCGCCGTCATCGTCAGTCGCTTCAACGAGGAGGTCACCTCGGGCCTGCTCAACGGCGCCATCGCTTATCTGGGAGAGAACGGCGTCTCCGTACCGCAGGAGCAGATCTACTCAGCACCCGGCGCTTTTGAGATCCCCCTGATCGCCCAGACGCTCGCCAGGAGCGGCAAGGTCGATGGCGTGGTGTGTCTTGGCTGCGTGATCAAGGGCGATACGGCGCACTTTGAATATATCAGCCTGGCAGCCACTACCGGCCTCATGAATGCTTCCCTTGCGACGGGCGTGCCGCTGACCTTTGGCATCCTCACCACCTATAGCGACGAGCAGGCCATTGTTCGCAGCCGCAACGACGCCCACAACAAAGGGCGCGAAGCGGCCGCGGCTTGCCTCGACGCCCTCAAGACACTCAGCCTGGTGGCCTAGCACCCCGGCTTTTCCTGCTGCTTCTCGACACAGGCTCTTGCACTGGGGGACAGCCTGCAGCTATCGCAACCCCGTGCAGGTCTGTTTTGCCTGATCGCAGGAGAATTCGATGTTATCTCGTCTTGAAACGCAAAGGCGGATCGAGGGCTTTGCCCTGTTGGCCGCCTTTGCCTTGACCGTTCCACTCGCCAACTGGATGATCGGCAATGTGGGAACTCTTTGCCCGCCCGACGGTCCGTGCCTGATCCCGGTGGCGCCAGGTCTTCTGGCGCCGAGCGGGGTTGTCGTGGCCGGGCTGGCCTTCGTGCTGCGGGACCTGGTGCAGCGCCGCCTCGGCCTGATCTGGACCATAGCGGGAATTGCCCTTGGTGCGATCTTGTCGGTGCTGGTGGCGCCGCCTGCTCTGGTGTTTGCCTCTGTAGCGGCGTTCCTTGTTTCCGAGCTGGCGGACCTGGGGGTTTATACGCCGCTGCAGCGGCGCGGCCTGGTGCTGGCTGTGGTGGCATCCAGCATGGTTGGCCTCGTGGTCGACACCCTCATCTTTCTGCAGCTGGCGTTTGGCACAACCGAGCTGATGTGGGGCCAGATCGTGGGCAAGGGCTGGATGGTTCTGGCTGCCATTCCCTTTATTTATTGGCTGCGCTCGCGCGATGAGCGGCAGGATCGCGAACTGGCTGGGGCACTTGCATGACCGACATATCTCTCCAAGTCACACAACTCGGCCGTGAGGCCAGGGCGGCGGAAAGCCCGGAACTCGCCATTCTGGAGCGGGTGCCCAATCCACAGGCTGACACCGACTATGTCGCCCGCTTCACGGTCCCGGAGTTTACCTCGCTGTGCCCCGTCACGGGGCAGCCGGACTTCGCCCATCTCGTGATCGACTATGTTCCTGGCGACTGGCTGGTCGAATCCAAATCGCTCAAGCTCTACCTGACCTCGTTCCGCAACCACGGCGCCTTCCACGAGGACTGCACGGTATCCATCGGACGCCGGCTGGTCGGCCTGCTGGAGCCCAGGTGGCTCAGGATCGGCGGCTACTGGTACCCCCGCGGCGGCATTCCGATCGACGTCTTCTGGCAGACCGGAGCCGTACCACAGCACGTCTGGCTGCCCGACACGGGTGTCCCGACCTATCGCGGCCGAGGATAGGTGCTCGTCGGGTCGGGGCGCCCTGCCCCGCCCGGTTGGCTTGAGAGCGCCCTAGCAGGCCATCCAACAATGTTCCCGCGTTTGATCCTGAAGATGATTCGGACATGCCCTTTAAGTAAGGCAGAAACAGCGTCAAACGGGGCGTCGTTTAACGACCAAATCAGCCATCATGCAACCAATTCCGCAATGAATTGAATGCCTGTTGGAATGTCGGGAAATGGAGCGGGTAGCGGGAATCGAACCCGCATATTCAGCTTGGAAGGCTGCTGCTCTACCACTGAGCTATACCCGCCCGGTCGATGACCGACACCTATCGCCTTAGCGCGAGTTTGAGTGCAATGGCAAGTCCTTGCAGCACCGGCCGGAGGCGGTCCCAGAGGTTTCGCAGAGTTTTCTGTGATGAGCGCAGCAGCTGACAGCGCTGCGCGCGGAAATCTGAAGGGGTTTGGCAAACGGGTGTTGACACACTGTCATCGGACCACCATAAACCGCCCCGACGGTACGCCACAGCGTGTCGTTTCCGACCCGCGCGACGTTGCAGTGGAGGGGTGGGAGAGTGGTTAAATCCATCAGACTGTAAATCTGACCGCTTAGCGTACACTGGTTCGAATCCAGTCCCCTCCACCATCGCGCTTTTCTCATCCCGT
>JAQGJI010000155.1 GCA_028290685.1 Devosia sp.
TTTGCACTTGCCGGCGGGCGGATCAACACAGATGCGATCGACAATTCGGCAGGCGTCAATTCGAGCGATCTGGAGGTCAACATCAAGATCGCGCTGGCGCCGCTCCTGGCGGATGGTTCGCTCAGCATCGAACAGCGCAATGCATTTCTGGCAACGATGACCGATGAAGTCGCGGCCTTGTGCCTTCGCAACAATTATCTGCAAAGCCTTGCGATCTCGCTGGCCGAGCGGGCGGGCGTGAGCGAATTGCCGGATCATCGCGAATTGATCGAGACGCTGGAGCAACGCGGATTGCTGGACCGCGCGGTGGAGTTCTTGCCTGCCGACCCGGCCATTGAAGCGCGGGTGGCGAGTGGCAAGGCCCTGACGCGACCCGAACTGGCGGTGATTCTGGCCTATGCGAAGCTGACCCTCTATGCCGATCTGCTGGAGGGGCATGCGATAGACGACGATTATCTGGCCAGAGAGCTTCACCGGTATTTTCCCCCAACGCTGCATGCCAGCTATCCCGATGCCGTCGGGCAGCACAGGCTCAAGCGCGAGGTGATCGCAACGGTTCTGGCCAATGCCATGATCAATCGCGGCGGCCCGGCTTATGTGAGCGAATTGACCGCTGCGACCAGCGCCAGCCCCGGGGAAATCGCACTCGCCTATGCGGCGACGCGCGATGTCTACGGCCTTGGCGAGCTCAACGCTGCAATCGATGCCCTGGACGGCCAAGTGTCTGGAGTGGTGCAGCTTGAGCTTTACGGGCGGGTGATGGAGTTGCTGCGGGGGGAAAGCTTGTGGTTCTTGCGCAATAGCGTGGTGAGCCAGGGGCTGGCGGGCCTGGTGGAGAGGCATGCAGGGGGCGTTGCTGCGCTACGCACCATGCTCAAGAGCGCCCTGCCCGCATCGCTCAGCGAGGGAATAGATCAGCAGGTTTCCCGGCTTGTGGAAGCTGGGGTGCCCGAGACGGTGGCGCGCGCCGTCGCGGAGCTGGATGTGCTCAGCTATGCCAGCGATATCGTGCTGGTGAGCGAACGCTGCGCTGTTTCAGTGGGCGAAAGCGCTGCGGCGTTCTTTGGCGTTCTGACCACGTTTGATCTATGGCGGGTGATCAGCCAGGGGCAGGACATTGTGCTGGGGGACCGGTTCGAGCGCATGGCCTTGGACCGGGCACTGGCCAATCTGATGCGGGCGCAGCGCGATCTGACCGCAGATGTGCTCAAGGCGGGCGATGGACCCGTAGCCGATCGGGTCGCGGGTTGGGCTGTGCGGCACAAGGCCGGCATTGAACGGACGCGGATTGCCGTAGCGGAGTTGACGCAAGGGGAGCTGACAGTGTCGCGGCTGACGGTGGCGGCGGGATTGCTGGCGGATCTGGCGCAGGAGGGATGAGGCGGAAGTTACTGCCATGCCGCGCAGTTGGAGGCGCGGCAATCATGCGAAAGTCGGCCTTGTTTCTGCAGCTTGGCTGGGCAGACTGAACAATTGATCAACCACGAGTACCTATCATGACCAATCTTGCCCAATGGCTGGCCGACCAACCTGTCGATCCCAAACTTGCCTCGGTGGTCGCGAGCATGGCAGCGGCGAGCGTGGAAATCGCCCGGGTGCTGCGGACGGCGCCCATTTCGGGGCAGACGGGGCTGGCGGGTCAGACCAATGTCCAGGGAGAGGCGCAAAAGGCACTCGACGTCATCTCCAACGACTTGGTTGTCAAACACTTGGAGAGAAATGCCGAAGTTTCGATTCTGGTTTCGGAGGAGCTCGATGAGGCGGTTCATTTTTCCAATCAAGGCGCTTACCTGGTTGCCACCGATCCGCTGGATGGCTCATCCAACCTTGATGTGAATGTGACCGTTGGCACTATTTTTTCGGTGCTCGATGCCACCGCTGGCTTGCTGCAGAAGGGCTCGGCGCAACTGGCAGCCGGCTACGCCGCCTATGGACCAGCGACAAGCCTGGTGCTCAGTTTTGGGCAGAGCGTTTCGGTTTTTACGCTGGATGAGGGTGGCGACTGGGTATTGACGGCCGAGGGCCTGCGCGTAGCCGAGGCTTCAGGTGAATATGCCATCAATACAGCGCGGGAGCGGTTCTGGGACGCAGCGACGCGGGGCTATGTCGAGGAGAACGTTGCAGGGGAAACCGGCGCTGCTGGCAAGCGGTACAATATGCGCTGGGTAGGATCGATGGTGGCCGACATTCACCGGATTCTGATGCGTGGCGGAATTTTCCTGTATCCGCTGGACAGCGAGACGGCGGCCAAGGGCGGGCGGCTGCGGCTGTTGTACGAGGCCAATCCGATGGCGCTGCTGGTGGAGGCAGCGGGCGGGCGCTCGACCACCGGGCATGAAAGTATATTGGAGATGATGCCGACCGGGATACACCAGAGGGTGCCGGTGATCCTGGGGTCGGCGGAGGAAGTGGCGCGGGTGGAGGCGTGGTACGCGAGGGGGTGAGTTGGGTTTGCAGGTCTATCCTGGCTCAGCCAAGGGGCTTTCCGGCTCCATGTGGCTTTGCGCCCGAGGATAGGATGACACCCCGCAGTGAGCGGATTCGCAGCTCATCCTGATTTGCAACGTTGCCAAAGCGTCGCTATAGCTCGAACAAGATGAGGAGTTATCATGAGCGACATGCGGACCAGCCTGCCGAAAACCAATTCAAGTCCGTGGTCTGCGCGGCCGTTTCACCGGCAGTACCTCATGCGGCAGGCCAATGATCTGTTCGACTTTTTCGAGGCGGCGTCGCTCAATACCAAGGGCGGGTTCCATGAGCTCGATAACGCAGGCAAGCCACTGAGCGGGGATAACCCGCAGCGGCAAATCCATGTGACGACGCGTATGGTGCACTGCGCCGTCATCGGGAGTCTGATCGGGCGGCCCGGCTCGGACGAGATCGTGGACCATGGGATGCGCTATGTCTGGGAGCACCACCGCGATCAAAAGCATGGCGGCTATTGCTGGGGCGTCAACGACGACGGGATAACCGACGGGTCCAAGCAGGCCTATGGCCATGCGTTCGTGCTGCTTGCGGCATCAAGCGCCAAGCTGGTCGGCCACCCCCTCGCCGAGCAGGTGCTGGCGGATGTGACCCAGATCATCAATGCCAGGTTCTGGGACGAGCAGCGCGGGGCAGTCAGGGACGAGTATAATCAGGACTGGTCCCACCTGCTGCCCTATCGCGGGCAGAACGCCAACATGCACATGACCGAAGCGTTGATGGCGGCATTTGAAGCAACGGGCGATCGGAGCTATCTTGCCAAGGCCGAGAGAATTGCGGAGCTGATCATCGCCAAGAACGCCGTCCCGCTGGGGCACCGGGTGGCGGAGCATTTCGACGAGAACTGGGTGCTCGACAAGGACTACCAAGGCAATGAGATGTTCCGGCCCTCAGGCGCGACGCCAGGGCACTGGCTGGAATGGTCGCGGTTGCTGTTTCAGTTGTGGAGCCTGGGGGACAAACGTCTGTCCTGGATGACGGATGCAGCGCGCAATCTGTTCCGGCAATCCATCGAGCTGGGCTGGGACAAGGTACATGGCGGCTTTTTCTACACGCTGAATTGGGAGAACGAGCCCATCATGCGCGAAAAGCTGTGGTGGCCGGTGAGCGAGGGGATCGGCGCGGCGGCCGTGCTCAGCGCACACGACCGCGATGATTATTTCCAGAGTTGGTATCGCAAGCTATGGGACTATGCGGAAAACCACGTCATCGATCATGCACGGGGCGGCTGGCTGAGCGAGTTAACCGAAAATCTGACGCCCACCTCGCGGCTGTTCGTGGGCAAGCCCGACATATATCACGCGTTGCAGGCGTGTTTGATCCCGCTTTATCCCGCGTCAGGCAGTTTGACGGCAGCGATCATCGAGGCGGATCATGCGGGCAAACCTCACCATTAAGCTGAGCGCATGAACCGCAGGACACTCAGGCTCGATCGTCACCGTTAGGCCAGACCGCGTCATCTTGATCGTCACAAGCCGCGCTCATGGCGGCACTTGAGGCCTCAACCATACTCGGCCTGGTGCGTTCACCCTCCGATACGGAGGCTTGAATGTACGATCTCAGTGGGAAAGTGGCGCTGGTAACGGGTGCAGGTTCGGGAATCGGGAAGGCGTCAGCGATGAAGCTGGCGCAGGCCGGGGCAATGGTTGTGGTGATGAGCCGCACGGCCGAGGAGGTTGAGCAGACGGCACACGAAATTGAGGCCCAGGGCGGCAAGGCGCAGGCCAAAACGGCCGACACTTCGGACGATGAGGCCATGCGAGCGCTGATCGCCGGCATTATCCTCGATCACAAGCGGCTCGACATCGTGGTGGCTAATGCCGGGATCAACGGCGTGTGGGCACCGATCGAGAGTCTGAAGCCCGACGAGTGGGACCAGACAATCAAAGTTAATCTGCGCGGCACCTATCTGACCATTCATCATGCCGTGCCACATCTGGTGGCGGCCGGGGGCGGCTCGATCATTGTCATGTCCTCGATCAATGGGACGCGCACCTTTACCACGCCGGGCGCCAGCGCTTATTCGGTAACCAAAGCAGGCCAGGTGGCTCTGGTGCAGCAATTGGCGCTGGAACTAGGCGACCGGCGCATTCGGATCAACGCGATCTGCCCAGGCGCTATCGAATCCGAAATCTCGGATAATACCGAGCAGCGTGGCAAGGAAGAGACCGAGGTGCCGGTCGAGTTTCCAGAAGGCGACATTCCCCTGACCGGAGGCAAGAGCGGAGAGGCCGAGGATGTGGCCGATGCCGTGCTGTTCCTGGCCTCGGATGCATCGCGGCACATCACCGGCACCCCCCTGTGGATCGATGGGGGGCAGAGCTTGCTAAGGTAGTTTGCGCAGGCCAGTTGCCAAGACCGGGGCGTGGCGCGTAGATCAGCGCAAATTTGTTGCAAGGCCCCTGCCCCATGCCGCGTGCTGACCGACTGCCCTACCCGTGGGAAAGCCTGACCGCCCTCGCGCTGGAGGCTGCAATTGCCGCCTCGCGCGTGATCATGGACGTGTATGCACGCCCAATCAAAGCGGTGAGCAAATCCGACGGGTCGCCGGTAACCGAAGCCGATGCGGCAGCCGAGGCAGTCATCATCGAGCATCTGAGGCCGGCCGGCATTCCCATTCTGGGCGAGGAGAGCGTGGCGGCGGGGATCGTTCCGACGCTGGGCGAGCGTTATTTCGTGGTCGACCCGCTTGATGGCACCAAGGAATTCATCAAGCGCAATGGGGAATTTACCGTCAACATCGCGTTGGTGGAGGACGGGTTCCCGGTGATGGGAGTGGTGCTAGCGCCCGTCACGGGGCAGATTTTTGCTGGCGACCGGAGCGGCGCTTACCTGTCGACGCTGGAGAACGGGGCAGCGCGCGGCAGGACCAAGCTCGCCACCCAGCCGGGGGCTCCGTTGCGCATTGTGGCCAGCCGTTCGCACGGGCATGAGGCGCTTGCCGCCTTGTGCGAGGCCATGGCGGTAACCAAGGACGTGTCGGTTGGTTCATCGCTCAAGTTTTGCCTTGTAGCGCAAGGCGATGCACAGCTTTATCCGCGTTTTACACCAACATGCGAGTGGGACACTGCGGCTGGGCAGGCCGTACTGGAGGCAGCCGGCGGCGCCGTGGTGACGCTGGACGGCAAGCGCATGGCGTATGGCAAACACCAGACAAGCTTTTTGAATGCTTATTTTGTCGCCGCGGCAAATCAGTCACTAGCCGAGCGGGCGGCGGCAGAAATGACCCGCATCCTTGGGCAGTAGCGCACGCCATGCACGCCGGGTCTGACTGATCTGCTTGGTTAAACACACTGTAGAGCTTGCGGGCCACTCGCCCAGCATATAGATATCCGTCATATATTGAACCAGCATATGCTGGCGGAGATCGCTCGGTATGAACGTCAAGACCCTTTGCCTGTCCATTCTTTATGAAGGCGAAGCCACCGGGTACGAAATCCGGCGGCTGTGCGTGGAAGGCGAGTGCTCGTACTTCATCGAAGCCAGCTATGGCTCGATTTATCCCGCTCTGGCGAAGCTGGAAGACGAGGGGCTGGTGACCAGTCGGATCGAGCCGCAGGACGGCAAGCCGGCCAAGAAGGTTTATGCCATCACCCCGGCCGGGCGCAACGCGTTTGCGGCCGAACTGGCAGAGCCACTGGCCGAGGATACGTTCCGCAGCCCGTTCCTTCTGTTTGCCCGTTTTGCGCACATTTTGCCGTGCGAGTTGGTGGAACAGCGCGCCCAGGAATTTCTCGACAGGATAGTCGAGGAACGCCGGATCATGGATGAGGCAATGTGCAACCGCGACATCACGGCCGCAGATACCTGGGTGATGAATTACGGCCGCGCCATAATGGACGCCGCGGAACAACACATGCGAGCCCATATGCACAAACTAATCACTTTAGCGCGAACCGAACCCCACAAGAACGCGGCTGAGTAAAGGGCGAATTCATCATGCGGGCATTGTTTTCTTACGGGGTCGCTTTTCTGATCCTCCTCCTTGCTGGAGCCTGGCTGGCTACAGGAACATTCGTGATGGGCGGGAATGGCCCAGGAAACGGCGGAAAGCCGATCATCGCCATCATTGAAGGGGAGGAGCACGGGCCCGTAGCGACCCAACTCGAAAAAGCCGGCGTGCTGGCGCAGCACGAGACGTCCCACAGCGCAGACCCGCACCTGACGATCGCGCAGCGACTGGAAAAGGAAAATGGCGGCGAGACGGCGCTGCAATCGGTTCGCACCTCGACCTATGTGGCCCAGCCCATGGCTATCGAAGTGCCCTTGCGGGGACGCACGCAGGCCAAGGCATCGGTGGGCGCGGTGGCTGAAACAGCCGGAATTGTCGATGTGGTTCACGTAACCAAGGGCCAGGAAGTTGCCGTTGGCGATCTCCTGTGCACCCTCGACCAAGGCACGCGCGCTGCCGCCGTTGCGCAGGCCGAAGCAGGAATTGCTCAGGCACAGGCTGGGCTGTTGCAGGTGCAGGCCAATCTAGACACCAATGCAGAATTGCGCAGCAAGGGCTTGGCCGCGCCGAACACCGCACGCGATCTCGAGGTGGCAGTAACCTCCGCACAGGCGCAGGTGACTACGGCTCAGGCTGCTCTGGACAATGCAAGGGCAGAGCTCGCGCGCACCGAAATCAAAGCCAAGGTGGCCGGAGTGGTGCAGGATCCCCTGGCTGTTGCCGGCTCCATGCTGGCAACCGGGCAGCCTTGCGCGACCATCGTGCAGCTCAACCCCATGGTCTTCATCGGTCAAGTGCCCGAGGCGCGGATCGACCTGGCGAAGCTGGGGCTGAACGCCGATGTGGAGACGGTCAACGGGCTGCAGGCCGACGGCAAGGTCACTTTCATTTCCGCCACTGCCGATGCCGCAACACGCTCGTTTCCGGTTGAGATCGAAGTGCCCAACGAGGACGGCGCCATCCGCGATGGTGTGACTGCGACGGCGATTGTCAACATGGGCTCGGCGCCAGCGCACCTGCTGCCACAGTCCGTGCTGACGCTGAACGAAGATGGTGTTCTGGGGGTGAGCACGGTTGTGCAGGGCGCAGTCAAATTCATGCCCATTACCATCGCCAGCGACACGCGCGACGGCGTGTGGGTCCTGGGCTTGCCGTTATCGGCCGAGGTGATCACCGTAGGCCAGGAATATGTGGTGGACGGTCAGACCGTTAACGCCACCAACGTGCCGATCGTCGGAACCGGGACGGAAGGGACACCAGCATGATCAACTTCCTCGAACGTATCCTGAGGATGCCCCGGGTAGTCCTCACCATCATGGTGATCCTGTTGGGTGCCGGCTTTTCGGCCTATGTCTCCCTACCCAAGGAGAGCTTTCCAGCCATCGACATACCCTATTTCTATATTTCGGCGAGCCAGACAGGCGTGTCTCCCCGCGACGCAGAAACGTTGCTGGCGAAGCCCATCGAAGACCGGATCAAGGATATCGATGATCTGGAGAATTACTCGGCGACTGCAACAACGGGGCACGCCGGCATATTCCTCGAATTCAATGTCAATGCGGACAAGGACCGGGCGCTGACCGATATCCGGGCCGCGATGGACGGGGTGACGAGTGAGCTGCCGGCCGATGCCAACGAGCCGACGATTTCCGAGATTTCCTTTACCGACACCCCCACGATCTCCGTTGCCGTCTATGGCACGGTGCCGGAACGTGAACTGGTGCAGCGCGCCAAGGATCTGCAGGAAGAACTCGAAAGCATGGGGGACGTGCAAAGCGTTAGCCTGTCGGGCTCGCGCGACGAAGTGCTCGAGGTTCAGATCGATCTCAGCCGGCTCGAAGCTTATGATCTGACCGCCGGGCAGTTGCTGGACGCGCTGTCCAAGAACAACATGGTGGTTCCGGGCGGCACGCTCGATACCGGCCAGGGCTCGTTCAATGTGGAAGTGCCAGGGCTGATCAAGAGCGCCGCCGACGTTTATTCGCTGCCGCTCAAGACTTCCGGCGACAACGTGGTGACGTTTGGCGATGTGGCGACCATTACCCGCACCTTCGAGGACGCAACATCCTATGCCAATGTGAATGGCCAGCCCGCGATTACCTTGGGCGTGATCAAGAAGCTCGGCACCAATGTCATCACCATCTCCGACGACGTCCGGGCCAGAACGGAAGCCTTCACGGCTAATTGGCCGCAGGGCATTCAGACCAGCTTCCTGATCGACCAGGCGGACACGACCAAGAATTTGTTCCGCTCGCTTGAGGCCGCGGTGATGACGGCCGTTGCACTGGTGCTGATCACCTGCGTGGCAACCTTGGGCGTTCGCCCGGCAATCATGATTGGCATGTCGATCCCGATCTCGTTCATGATCGCCTTCCTGGTGGTCCAGATGATGGGCATGACCATCAACATGATGATCATGTTCGGGCTGGTGATCGCCGTGGGGGTGCTGGTGGACGACCCGATCGTGGTGGTGGAATATGCCGAGCGCAAGCTGATGGAGGGCGTGCCTAAAAAGGAAGCCTTTATCCTGGCAGCGCGCAAGATGTTCGTGCCCGTGGTCTCGGCTACGTTGACGACGCTGGGCGCGTTTATCCCGCTGCTGTTCTGGCCCGGCATCATCGGGAAGTTCATGAGCTATCTGCCGATCATCGTGATCGTGGTGATGGTGGCGTCGCTGGTTTCGGCACTGGTGTTCATGCCTATCATCGGCGCGTTCATCGCCTCGACGCACGTCGACCCCAAGGCCAAGGAAGCGGCAGATATCGTGATGTATGCCGACAAGTTCGACACCAAAAAGGTGCGCGGCATCACCGGGGCCTATGTGCGCACCATGGAGCACTTGATCCGCCAACCCATTCTGACGCTGGCTGCGGGTTTCATGCTGATTGGCCTGATGTTCTACGCCTATATTGCCAATCCGACGGGCACCGAGGCCTTCCCCGCCTCCGAGCCGGAATTCGGGACGGTGAACGTGATTACGCGGGGCAATTACTCACCCATTGAAATCCGCGATCTGCTGGCAGAGGTGGAAACGGAAATCCTGCAGGTGCAGGGTATCCAGGATGTCATCATGAGCTTTGGCGGCTCGGGTGCCAATGGCGGGCTGAGTTCGGGTACGCCGCCCGACACCATCGGTTCGTTCAGTTTGCAGTTGTTGCCCTACAATGATCGCGTCAAGGCAGCGGAAATCTTCCAGAACATCCGTGAGCGGGTTGCCGATATTTCGGGGCTGGAAGTGCAGATCGTTGCGCTGGAAAACGGACCGCCGGCGGGAAAGGCGATCAACCTTCGCGTGGAAGGCACGGTATACGAGGATATGGCGCCCGCCGTCGCCAGATTGCGTGATTATATCGAGAACGA
>JAQGJI010000166.1 GCA_028290685.1 Devosia sp.
CCAGGGGCGCGGGTTTTTCACCGAACGGGCGGGGCGCGACAAGACCGACAACGAAGAGCTGGTGCGCTGCTGGTATAACGACAAGAATTTCGAGCGGCGGGATCGGGCGATCGCGCTCGCGAAAGAACTTGGCCACAGCCCCATCCACGTGGCCCTGGCTTTCGTGCTGGCGCAGCCCTTTCCCTCGATCCCGCTCATCGGGCCGCGTACGCTGGGTGAACTGGACGACAGCTGCCGGGCGTTCGAGATCAAACTGACGCCCGAGCAGGTGAAGTGGCTCGACAACGGTTAGGGGTACCCCGGCGTTTTTGGGCCCAGTCCCGTAGATTTTGCCCCCGCCCGCCTCCAGGTGGGGTGGGGTTTTGTTCCGAGCCGGATTCCGGCCTGCGCCGGGATGCCAGCGCAGGTGCGCTGAGATGACATCGGGAGCGCGCAGAGATGCTCGCTTCAGCCTGCCGCTTGTCATCAAGGCCTGCGGTTACAAGTCTGTGTCTTCTTGCGGGCCCATGTCCCCTGCCCTATGTTGCCAGGTGCAGGGCACGCGTCCTGCATAGTTCTCAGGGCGGGGTGCGATTCCCCACCGGCGGTAAAGGCGGCGACGCCGAGCCCGCGAGCGCCCGGCGAAAGCCGGGGTCAGCAGATCCGGTGTGATCCCGGAGCCGACGGTATAGTCCGGATGAAAGAGAACGGGACCAGCGCTGGCGCGCCTGCAATCGAATGCGGGCGCTCGCGGCGGCGGCTTCCCGTAACCCTGGGGAAACTGGTTACGGAAAGGATCAACCATGAACCACGTTTCCTCTGCTGCCAATGCTCCCGTGCTGGGAGCCATTTTCATGCTCGGCGCAGGCATGACCTTCGCCATCACCAATATCCTGACCCCGATCATCACCTGGGAAATGGGCGTGCCCTCGACGGCCGTCGTCTTCTGGCAATATGTGATCGCAACGGTTATCGCCCTGCCGCTGATCTTCCGGATCGGCCTTGGGGCGCTCAGGACACGCCATGCCGGATGGCACGAGGCGCGGGCCTTCCTTTCCGCGCTGGGCGTGCAGTTCTTCGCCTTCGGCTTTGCCAGCGGTGTTCCCGTCTGGCAAATGGTGGCGCTCTCGATGACGGGGCCGTTCTTCATCATCACCGGCGCGACGCTGTTTTTGGGCGAAAAGCTCACCGTGCAGCGTCTCGGCGCTACCATTGCGGGCTTTGTCGGTGCCTTGATGGTTGCGCAGCTGGGCACCGAGCAGTTCACCCTGGCTTCCCTGCTTCCCATCATGGCGGCGGCATGCTGGGGCACGGTTTCGGTGATCACCAAATACCTGTCGCGCGACGAAACGCCTGAATCGCTGACCCTTTACATGCTGGTGCTGATCACCCCCAACCACTTCCTGATCGGGCTGGTGCTCGGCGTCGCGGTGGCCGTGCTGCCGGCGGGCATGCTGCCAGCCAGCCTTGCGACGGGCTTTGATTTCGTGCTGCCGGGCGGGGAAGCATTGTGGCTGATCCTGCTGCTGGGAGCGGTGACGGCAGGCGCGCAATATTTCCTCAGCCTTGCCTACAAGGTCGCCGACGCCACCTATCTGCAGCCGTTCGACGATCTCAAGCTACCGCTCAACACGCTGCTGGGCTGGATCGTGCTCTCGCAAGTGCCCGGCATCTGGTTCTGGCCCGGGGCGGTGCTGATCGTGGCGGCGTCCAGCTTCATTCTGTGGACCGAATCGCAGAACCGGGCGAGGATGAGCTTTGCCTGATCGAGCTTTCAACGCTGCGGGATGAACCTGTGTCCGATGTCGCTACCAGCGCGCAGCCGCCTCGAGATTTCGAGGCGCTGCGCACCGCCATTCTCGAGCGCCGGCAGGACTTGCCCAAGCGGCTGACGCAAGTGGCGGCCTATGCATTGGACAACCCCGATGAGATCGCCTTCGGCACGGCCGCCAGCATTGCCATGTCGGCCAATGTGCAGCCATCGACACTGGTCCGCTTCGCGCAGCATTTCGGCTTCGATGGGTTTTCCGGGCTGCAATTGCTGTTTCGCACCCGGCTGCGGGAGCGCAACTCGTCCTATGAGGACCGGCTGCGCCAGCTGGAGCAGGGCGGCGCGGCGCTGACGGAAAGCGCAAGCCTGCTGCACGGCTTTATCGGGGCGGCGCACCGATCGCTCGATACCATTGCCGGAGCCGTCGAGGCCGAGCGGTTCGAGCGGGCCGTTTCCATTCTGGCCGGTGCCGAAACCATCTATCTGATCGCCAAGCGCCGCTCCTATCCGATCAGCAGCTACATGGCCTATGCCTTTGGCAAGCTCAAGGTGCGCTTCCAGCTGGTTGGCACATCCGCCGGGATCGACGACGATATGCTTGCCATGGCGACGCCCCAGGATGCGGCATTCGCGATCAGCTTTTCGCCCTATGCCTCCGAGAGCGCCAGGCAGGCGCGGATCATGGCGGCGCGGGACGTTCCGGTGGTTTCGCTCACCGATTCGGCGTTCTCCCCGCTCGCCGAATGTTCCAGGGAATGGTTCGAAGTGGTGGAGGCGGATCATGCCGGCTTTCGCTCGCTTTCGGCCAGCATGGCGCTGGCGATGGCCCTGACCGTGGCGATCGCAGAGACGCGCAGGCGAAAATGATCGATCTGGAATATTTGTTCCACGTTGACGGCCGGCAGAACCCATGTTTCATAAGGCAGCAAGACAGACCAAGGGCCGGGTGGCCGCGGGAGGATGGCAGTGACAAGTGCGCAGCCTGAACGGGGGAGCAAGGCGCTCGACGTCATCACCATCGGGCGGGCGTCGGTGGACCTTTACGGCCAGCAGATCGGCACGCGACTGGAAGACGTCGGCAGCTTCGCCAAATCGGTGGGCGGTTGCCCGACCAATATCGCGGTCGGCACGGCGCGGCTGGGGCTCAAGTCGGCGCTGATCACGCGTGTCGGCAATGAGCAGATGGGCCGCTTTATCCGCGAACAGCTCAACCGCGAGGGTGTCGAGACCCGGGGAATTGCCACCGATCCCAACCGCTTGACGGCGCTGGTGCTGCTGTCGGTTGAAGCCGAGGGTGTGTCGCCGATGATTTTCTACCGCACCGATTGCGCCGACATGGCGCTGTCGGAGGAGGACATCGACGAAGCGCTGATTGGCTCGGCGCGGGCGATTGTTGTTACTGGAACGCACTTTTCCCAGCCCAACAGCGAAGCGGCGCAGAAAAAGGCGATCCGGCTCGCCAGGGCTTCGGGGGCACTTGTCGCCTTCGATATCGACTACCGGCCAAACCTGTGGGGGTTGGGCGGGCACGATGCCGGCTTCGAGCGCTATGTGGCGTCCGACATCGTTTCGCAGAAATACAAGTCGATCCTGCCGGACTGCGACCTGGTCGTGGGCACCGAGGAAGAGGTGCTGATCGCATCGGGCGAGAAGGACTTGCTGGGCGCGCTGAAAACCATTCGGTCGCTGTCGGGAGCCACCATCGTGCTGAAGCGCGGCCCCATGGGGTGCATTGTGTATGACGGCGCCATTCCGGACAATTTGGAGGATGGCATTGTCGGGAAAGGCTTTCCCATCGAAGTCTATAACGTGCTGGGCGCAGGCGACGCCTTCATGAGCGGCTGGCTGCGCGGCTGGCTGTCGGGAGAGCCCCACGCAACCAGCGCGACCTGGGCAAATGCCTGCGGGGCCTTTGCGGTATCGCGCCTGCTTTGCGCGCCCGAGTATCCAAGCTGGACCGAGCTCAATCTATTCCTTGAAAAAGGCAGTTCCGAGCGCGCCTTGCGCAAGGATGCGGAATTGAACCATGTGCATTGGGCCACCAATCGCCGGCGGCAGATCCCGAGCCTGATGGCATTGGCGATCGATCATCGCAGCCAGTTCGAGGAACTGGCGCAGGGCGACCCCGCTATGCTGGCGCGCATTCCCGCGTTCAAGGTTCTTGCGGTCAAGGCCGCAG
>JAQGJI010000180.1 GCA_028290685.1 Devosia sp.
ATCAATCAGCTCATATTGAACTTCGGCTTCGGCGACAGCGCCGACCGCAAGCTGCAAACGCAGGCCGTTATCGCCAGGGTGGTTGCCGACGGCACCTGCTATGTTGCCGGAGCGGTGTGGCGGGAGGATTGGGTCATGCGGATTTCGATCAGCTCCGCATCCACGACAGAGCACGACATCGACCTGTCGGCCGATGCGGTGGTTCGAGCCTGGCGACAGGTTCAGTCGGGGCACTAGCCAGGTCTTTTCAGCGCACCCGGCGCCATTCACCCCAGGCTCGCGGATCTCACGGCGCCTGCAGCTGATAGCCCGGCGTGGACATTGAAAGCGCAAGCTCATCCTCATTCATGTCCTCCCCTGTGCCTCCAAAAAGCGGGGTGGTAATTTAGCGCTCGCCGGTATCGGGAAGCATGCACAGCACGACCGATCCAGGGGCTGCTCGCTCGGCTACCTGTCTGGCGACGGCAAAGGTTGATCCACCGGAAACGCCAGTCAATATGCCCTCCTTGCGAGCAAGCTCCTGCGCCCACTTGATGCCGTCCGGACCGGCAACCGGCACCAGTTCATCGTAGTAAGCGTTGTCGATGGCCTCCTGCAGCACCAATGGGATGAAGTCGGGGGTCCAACCCTGGATAGGATGCGGCTGGAATGCTGGATGGCTTGCTCCCGGCGCTCCATCCGCCATTCGCTGTTGAGCCTCACCGCTGGCGATGAGCTGGGCATTGGCAGGCTCGGACAGTATGATTTTGGTGTCTGGCCGTTCCCGGCGCAAAACTCTCCCCACCCCGGTCACGGTGCCGCCCGTGCCATATCCCGTGACAAAATAGTCCAGCCGCTGACCAGCGAAATCGGCGAGGATTTCGCGGGCTGTGGTTGCCTCGTGGATATTGGCGTTCGCAGCTGTTTCAAACTGACGGGCGAGAAACCAGCCGTTTGCCTCTGCAAGTTCAACGGCCTTCTTGTACATGCCCACGGCCTTTTGGGCGCGCGGCGTCAGAACCACTTTTGCGCCCAGCATCCGCATCAGTTTACGACGCTCGATCGAAAAGCTGTCCGCCATTGTCACGACCAGCGGATAACCCTTTTGTGCACACACCATGGCCAGGCCAATGCCGGTGTTTCCGCTTGTCGCCTCCACGACCGTTTGCCCGGGCCGCAAAGCCCCGGACTGCTCGGCTTCTTCGATGATCGCGATCGCCAGCCGGTCCTTGACCGAGGAGGCCGGGTTGAAGAACTCCGCCTTTGCGTAAATAGTCGCGTGATCAACGCCCAGATTGTTGATGCGGATGACGGGAGTATCACCCACCGTATCCAGGATGCTGTTGTAGAGCCGGCCGCGTCCTGCAGTTGTCCTGGTACCCGTCATGGTTCTCTCCTGCGCACTGTTGACAAGAACCTAACGCTCATCATGCTTCGATGCTAGCGATTTGGTTGCCCGATACTGGGCAAATGACGATCGTTTACTCCGCTCAACTTACGCAGTTCCCCCAGCCGGCCCGTCGGCTCCGCTCCGGCCGGCAGGCCTGATCCCAACGGTGCCTCCGCCGCAGCCCGGTCATCCTCGCTGACCAGCTTACGCGCCAGTGCAATGAAAATTCGGCTCTCTTCGGGCGTGAGACCGTCAAGAATTCGGCCCACAAACAGTGCAACGGCCCGGCCCACGCCGCGGATGGAAATAGCAACAATTTTAATGGGTTTTTAAACGCCATGGTGAGTCCGACCCGTTACGGCTTGGGTGGCGGCGAAATTGCGTTCCGCGATACCGCTCCATCCGCGAGGGATCCTTGGCTAAGTCGCTGCAATCGAGTGCTGACGCACCAACCGGGGCAGAATACCCCAACGACGAGGGTATCGAGCGGCGCCGCCATCCGCGCTATCGCATGGACATTCCGGACGAAATGCCGGTGCAGGTCAGCCCGCAGGTCGAGCGGCGCCAGCACGAGCGGCGCAACATCGACGAGATGCGTGCCGAGCTGCAGCGCGCCTATGTCGCTCCGATCAATCCGGGCAAGCGCGACGGCTGGTTCGGCCGCTCCGGCGTCAAACCCAAACGCATCGTGCTTCTGCTCGTGGCCCTCCTGGCGGGGGGCATGGCGGCCTACCTGACTATTGCCGGCTCGCGAACTGCCGTCGCTGAAGCGCCTGTCGAGACTGTGCGCGAAGTGGTCAGGGAGGCGCGCGTCCGCATCCTGGTCGCCAGGACCGCGATCGGCATTGGCCAGCAACTGCTTCCCGCCTCCATCGGTTGGGAAGAATGGCCCGAGGAAGCCATCCTGGGCGACTACATCACCGCGCAGGCCGCGCCCGGGGCGGCGGAAAACCTGTCGCACGCGGTAGCCCGCTTCGCCTTCTTTCCCGGCGACCCGATCCGCGAGCAGAAGCTGGTGCGCGACGCGCAGGGCTATCTGTCGGCCGTGCTGGAGCCTGGCATGCGGGGTGTTTCGGTCTCGGTTTCAGCCTTGACCGGGTCGGGCGGGTTCATCAGCCCCAACGATCACGTCGATGTCCTGCTGACCCGAAATTCGCCTGGCGCCGAAGCCTCGGAAACCGTGCTGCGCAATGTTCGGGTCCTGGCCATCGATTCCCGGCTGGGCGAAACCGGCTCGACTGGTTCCGACCAGGAGCAGCAGAGCGAGCGGGTCCCCACATTCAGTGAGGCTATCGCCACGCTCGAACTGGACGAAACTGGCGCACAAGTGATCGTCGGTGCGTCTGCCATGGGCAAGTTGACCCTTGTTCTGCGCGCCATGAGCGACTTCGGCGAGGCGCAGAGCACCCAGGACCTGCGCGCCAACCAGGCAATCCGGCTGACCAGCCCGTTTTGGGCTTCGGCCGGCTCGACGCCGACGCACTAGGGCCGCCCCCCGCGTGACGTTAAGGGGACATTGACGGCACCCTGATAGCTTTGGATGAACATGAGGACGGCGGAGTTCCACACGGTGACAGGATTGAGTTTGGCAAAGAGCGGTGGCGCCCCCGCTGGGCGCACCAGCAGCCGTTTCGGTCGTGCTGCCTGTGTTGCCTTGGCCTTGGCGCTGGTGACGCTGGCTCCCGCCCGCCCTGCCTTGGCGCAAACCGTCAATTACGACATTGCCACCACTTCGGTCATGCGCATCAACCTGCCCGTGTCGCAGGCGGTGACGGTCACCGTATCGGGTGTGCTCGGCAAGGCCGTAGCCGCCGATGCCGCCATTGCCGACGCCCAGTTGATCACCAGCAGGTCCCTCTACCTTATCGGCAAGTCCTTCGGTACGACGACGGTGAACCTGTTTTCTGAGACGGGTGAACCGATCGGCCTGCTGGCCGTCGAAGTGGGTGCCGATACCGACGACATGACCAGCGCCATCCGCTCGGCGGTGCCGCATTCCGATGTTCGCGTCAGCACGGTCAACGGACGCGTGCGCCTGTCGGGCACGGTAAGCGATGAAGGCTCGATGCAAAAAGTGCTGCAGATCGTCGATCAGTATGGCAGCCCTGGCGTGATCAACACCATCACCCTGGCCGGCGGCCAGCAGGTCAATCTGGAAGTGCGCATCCTTGAGGCGCAACGCGATGCCGGCCGGCAGCTCGGTGTGCAGTGGGGCGGCTCGGTTGGTGGCGTGTCGGCCAATATCGGCGGCGGCCCCAGCAACCCGGCCGGCGGCGCCGCTTCGTTCTCGTCCTTTGCCACCAGCGTATTGTCCGGCCTCACCGGCGTGAGCCTCACCGCCACCATCAATGCGCTGGAGGCCAAAAGCCTCGTGCGCACCCTGGCCGAGCCGAACCTGACCACGCTGTCGGGCGTCAAGGCAAGCTTTCTGGCGGGCGGGCAGGTCCCCATAAGGGTGTCCGATGGCAAGGGCGGCGCAACCATCGAATATCGCGACTTCGGCGTACGCCTCGTGTTTACCCCCGTCGTGCTTGATGGCGACCGCATCCAGATTCAGTTGACGCCCGAAGTGAGCAGCATCGGGGCGATGACCGCCGCGGGCGATCCGGTGTTCAGCACCCGTACCCTTGATGCGACGGTGGAACTGCGCGACGGGCAGAGTTTTTCGGTGGCCGGCCTGTTGCAGGCAAATTCCAACACCAGCCAGAACCAGTTGCCCCTGATTGGCGACATTCCCGTCCTGGGCGCGCTGTTCAGGTCCTCGAGCTACCAAAAGAACGACACCGAACTGGTGGTGATTGTCACGCCGCGTCTGGTTCAGCCGGCAACACCGGGGCAAGTTCTCGCCACGCCGCTGGACGGGACCGCCCCTGCCAACGATGCCGAGTTCTTTCTGCTCGGCCAGATGGAGGTAACGCCCAAGATGATCAAGAATTTCGAAGCCGGGGCCGGCGTCATCGGCCCCTTCGGTTACATGATCGACCTTGGCCTGGGTGAAACCAATTGATGGCGCCCCTTGCGCTCAAAGGGGCCGTGGCGCTGGCCCTTGCCCTGTTCGCCACCGGCTGCACCTATGATCACATGCAGCGCACCGACCGGGTATCGTATCGGGCCGGCAATGCGGTGCGCGCCAACATGGCCATCCAGACGATCAACCCGTCCAGGGGTTCGCAGTTCGTCACGACGGGTCTGGGCGCCAGCGGCAGCGTCATACCTGCAGCGCCGGCCCAGCCCTGATCGCCGGTGCGCTGCGGCCGCCTGGATCAGGCGCGGGCCGCGGCGCTGGTCAATATCTGGATGTTGTTGGCGACCAGCACATTGCCCGGATCAAGGCTCAGCGCCTTGCGGAAATTGGTCAGCGCCGCCGTCAGGTTGCCGCGCAGCATGTAGGAATAACCCACATTGTTGAAGTATTGCGCGGTGTCGCCCGAGAGCTGGTACAGGCTGGCATAGACCCGGTCGGAGAGATCGAACCGGCCCAGCCGGTCGTAGGAGGCGCCAAGCCCCACATAGCCCTGGGGGCTCTTGGGCGAGAGCTCGACAACTCGCTGGTAGAACGCCGCCGAATAGCCGAAATTATTGTTGCGGAAGTGGGTCCTGGCCTCGGCCAGCGCCGCTTCGGGCGTTGTCGGCTGGCGGCCGGACAGATCGGCGACCTGTTGCTTGGAATTGCCAAACGCACTGGCGCCGATGCCCCCTGTGGCACAGCCGGACAGCGGCACCGCCGCCATCAGCACAACCAGGATTCCCGAGCGCAAAACACTACTGCAGCCGCGATACATGCCGATGCCTTCTAACCTGCCAAGACCGGAAAAGGGTC
>JAQGJI010000194.1 GCA_028290685.1 Devosia sp.
GCTGATGATTTAAGCCTTTACGGCCCAGCTGCAGAAAACGCTGTCCAAGGTGGCCGGCTGAACATGGGCCTCTTGCTCGAACCACCAGGCTTTGACCCCTTCCACCAGGCAGCTGATGCACGCATCCGCCTTAGCGTGCTGGTCTACCAGGGCCTGTTCTATGAGGGCGCGGATGGCCAAGCCATTCCGCTGCTGGCAGAGGGCTTTGACATGTCTGAGGACGGCCTGGTCTATACGATCAAGCTACGTCAGGGCGTCAAGTTCCACACCGGTGGCGACATGACCGCCGAAGACGTGGCCTATAGCTACAACTACATCCGCAACCCGGATAACGGTTCCCCCGGCGCTGGCGATTTCTCGATGGTGAGCAATGTCGAGGCCGTGGACGACTTTACCGTCCGCTTTACCCTCACCAACAAGAACGCCTCGTTGCCGATGACCCTCGGCAACAAGTACGGCGCCGTGGTGCCTGCCGGCTACTTTGACGACGAGGCCGCCAAGAACCGCATCAACGCCGAAAGCGTTGGCACGGGTCCGTTCAAACTGGTCGAGTTCGTGCCCAACTCGCACGTCGCGCTCGAACGCAACGAAGACTATTGGGAAGCTGGCGTTCCCTACCTCGATGCCATCGACTTCTCGATCCTGCCCAACAGCGCGTCCATGTTGGTCGCCCTGCAGAACAAGCGCATTGACCTGGTTCCGCTGAGCCGTCCGCAGGACGTCCAGCAGGTGTCGAGCGTCCCAGGCCTCAATATCGAGCGTTGGCCATCGCTGGCCCAGACGGCCATCGATCTTGGTTCCGAGCTCGAGCAGCTCAGCGACGTTCGCGTTCGCCAAGCTATCTCGCTGGCCGTCGACAAGAACGAAATCCTCGAAGCCTCCGTCGGCGAATATGGCACCGTTCTGGGCACCATGGTCTCAGGCATGCAGGACAGCTGGGGTCTCCCGCTCGATCAGGTCCCGATGCAGGGCCCTGATATCGAAAAGGCCAAGGCGCTGATGGCTGAAGCCGGCTATGCCGATGGCTTCACCATGACCCTGACCACCATCAACGGTTTCGACTGGATGGATCCGGCTTCGGTTACCCTTCAGGAGCAACTGGCGCAGATCGGTATCACGCTGGACATCCAGCGCGTTGACCTTGGTGTGTGGGTAAACAACTTCCGCTCCAGCCAGATGGGCTTCACCTTCAACGACTGGGCTGCCCAGCCTGACCCGAACCTGCTGTTCTATCGGCACTTCCACAAGAAGCCCGATGGCGCCGACTTCCGTAACTGGAACAATGACGAAGCCAGCGCCCTGCTGGACGAGGGACGCGCTGAGGCGGACCCCGCAAAGCGTCGCGATATCTACAACCGGTTCCAGACCGTCCTCGCCGATACCGTTCCCACGATCATGCTCTATTCGCCTGATCACGTGACGGTTCGCAGCGACAAGGTGCAGAACTTCACCCAGCATCCTACTGGCTGGTACTTCGGTCTGGCGCGGACCTTCCTCGCCGAATGATGTCAAAGGCGGGAGGCGCTGCTGCGCCTCCCGTCACCCAGCTGCGCACGGGATCGATCATGGGCTCATACCTACTCAAACGGCTGTTCGCCTCACTTCTCACGGCCGTTCTGGCGTCCATTCTCGTCTTCTTGCTAGTGCGCATGGTGCCCGGCGACGTCGTGGCGCAGATGATGGGCCAAGCCGGCGGCGAGAACGCAGCCGGTGCATTGCGTGAATTTTTTGGTCTCGATCAGCCGATCTACATGCAGTACCTGACTTGGATTACCAATGTTCTGCAGGGCAATCTCGGCAATAGCTGGACCCGCGGCCTGCCGGTGACCGGCATGATCGGCCCCGCTTTTCTAGTCACGCTGGAAATCGCCATTCTCACGCTGGCGGTCGCCACCCTTGTTGGCGTCCCGCTCGGTATCCTTGCCGGAATCTACGAAAATCGACCGCTCGATACGGCAATCCAGACCTTCAACATCCTCGGCCTTGCCGCGCCGGTGTTCTGGGTTGGTCTGATGCTGCTGGTGGGTGTTTCCGCCGTCATTGGCTGGTCGCCGCCACTACGCTTCGTGCCGATTACCCGATCGCTGAGCGACAACCTCTCCATCCTCATTCTGCCGATTGCCAGCCTGGGGCTGCTGCAGGCCGCGGCCTATAGTCAGTTCGTGCGCCAAAACGTGGTCTCGGCACTCAATCAGGAATATGTGCGCACTGCCATTGCTAAGGGCGTGCCGATCCGGGCGGTCTTCTTCAAGCACATCCTGCGCAACGTGCTGATCCCGATCATCACCTTCATGGGCCTAATCCTGATCCAGATCCTGGGCGGCACCGTGATCATTGAATCACTGTTTGCCTTGCCGGGCCTCGGGCGTCTGCTGCTCACCGCCATCGAGACGCGTGACTATCCGGTGCTCCAGGGGGCCCTGTTGATCGTCGTCGTCTCCGCCATGGTCGTCAATCTTGTCGTCGATCTGACCTACCGCCTGATCGATCCGCGCGTGCGCGTGGCCTGACTTCGGAGTTTCCCATGGCACAAGCTACCTCATCCACCACGCCATCCGTTCCGGCGCCTCTTGGCACCTGGGGCAGGCTGATGCGGACCGCGCGTCGCGAACCCGGCCTGGTGCTCGGTGCTGCCCTGCTCGTCCTGCTGCTGCTGGCCGCGCTTTTCCCTTCGCTCTTTACCTCGCAATCCCCTATTGGCGTTTTTATTGACCGCGCCATGCAGCCCCCGTCCCGGGACCACTGGTTCGGCACGGACGATGTCGGTCGCGATATCATGGCGCGCGTCATCTATGGCACGCGGGTTACCCTCGCCATTTGTGCGGGTTCCCTGCTGATTTCGGCGGTGACCGGCGGCGCCCTGGGGCTGATTTCGGGCTTTTTCGGTGGCTGGACCGATCAAGTGCTGGGCCGTCTGGTCGACGTCCTGCTGAGCTTTCCGCCGATCATTCTGGGTGTCATCATCACCGGCGTGCTGGGGCCGGACATCATCAATCTGGTTGCGGCCCTCTCGATCGTCTACATGCCAGTCTTCTTCCGTATTGCCCGTGCCGGTGCGATGAGCGAAGTGGGCAAGACCTATGTCGAGGCGGCGCACAGCATCGGCGTGCGCGACAGTACGGTGTTGAGTCGCCATGTCATGCGCAATGTCCTGCCGCTGATCCTCACGCAGTATATGATCCTATTCCCCTTGATCCTTCAGATCCAAGCCGCGCTTGGTTTTCTTGGACTTGGCGTGCAGCCACCAACGCCTGACTGGGGCGCGATCATGGAGCAGGGCAAGGACTACATCCTTTACGCGCCCTGGATCTCGGTGTTTCCCGGCCTTGCCGTTCTCATCGCAGCACTTGCCCTGATGTTGGTTGGCCGCGCCGTGCAGAAGCGGATGGATCAGCGATGAACCCGGGATGGACGCTTGGTGAGGCGGCTCGCGCCATCCCCCGCCGGTCAGTTGCTGCCGACGTTGGACAGGGTGCGCAGCAGGTAGTCGCGAATGGCTTCGCGCGCCTTGTCGGCATCGCCGGAGCGCAACGCTTCGAGGATCACCAGGTTGTCCCGGTATGCGGCTTCACGGACGACCAGGACTGGCGACAACTGCTGGCCCGGACGGCCCCAGCCGGCGCGACGCCGGGAAGCAATGATCTGCTCGAAAATCGAAATGATGAAGCGGTTACGCGAGCCGCGGGCAATCGCCATGTGCACCGCGTACTTGGCTTCCTTGAACTGATCCCAGCTCTCGGCATTGCGCACCTGTTCAAGCGCAACTTCCATTTCGCCGATCAACTCGGGCGTGATGCGCTCCACGACCAGATCAGGCAAGTTGGGTTCAAACAGCAACCGTGCTTCGAGCAACTCGGCCAGCGTGAACTCATCCTGCGCGGATGCACTTCGCACAAAGGTGCCGCGACCGACATGGCGAATGATCAGGCCTTCGTCTTCGAGCAGGTTGAGCGTCTTGCGCACACTGTTGCGCGCGGCATCAAAATGCTCTGCAAGCGCGCGCTCGGTGGGCAGGCGGCTTCCGGCAGGATAGGCCCCCTGCATGATGCCCGACTTCAGGTCGCGGTAGATCGACTGCGAATCCAGTTCGGACTTGGCGCGAGCACTTGGCGCGACAACGGCTACCGAGTTGGTTTCGATATTCATGTTCACCGCCATTGGGTTGCAATTACAGCCGCTTTGGTTGAAGCGGTTGAACTGCTCAAACCTATACCAGACTAGCCAATTTTTTAAAGGGACTATCCAAAGCTCAACCGGGAAATGCTTCAATGGACCAATCAGGTTGGAATTGGTTCGAAATGGGTGAAGGCCCGAAAAATGAACCGGCGTGGCAGGAGTTTAAAACGAATGCCATGCCCCGCAGGACGCGAGAAGGAGAATAAGATGACGGTGGACAACACCAAGACGACCCGCCGGGGTGGAGATCTGCTGGTCGCCAGCCTGCTGGCCCAAAAGGTGGACCGGGCCTTCTGCGTGCCGGGGGAAAGCTATCTGCCCGTGCTTGATGCACTTCATGACGTCAGCGACCAGATCGGTCTGGTGGTCTGTCGCCACGAGAGCGGCGCCGCTAACATGGCTGAAGCCTATGGCAAGCTCACCGGGCGGCCGGGCGTGTGCTTCGTGACGCGCGGTCCGGGCGCCACCAATGCGTCGACCGGTATTCACACCGCATTCCAGGACTCCACGCCGCTCGTGCTGTTTGTCGGCCAGGTCAATAGCAGCATGAAGCACCGCGAAGGCTTCCAGGAGGTAGACTTCGCGGCCATGTTCACGCCACTGGCGAAGTGGGCCGCAGAAATCACCGATCCGGCGCGCATTCCCGAATATGTGCATCGTGCATTCCAGACGGCCATGGCAGGTCGGCCCGGTCCCGTCGTGCTGTCTCTGCCCGAAGACGTGCTCAGCGACCTGGTTTCATCCGAGATTGACCCCGGCCTGCCGGCCGCCCCGATCTCGGGAGCGCCGACCGAAGGGCAGCTCTCGCGCATTGCCGAACTCGTCGAAGCCGCCGAACGCCCCCTGTTGATCGTGGGCGGCGGCGGCTGGACCGCGGGATTGGGCGAACAGGTTGCCGACTTCGCCAAGCGCTTCGGCGTGCCGATAGCGGCGTCGCTGCGCTGCCAGGACTACGTGAACAACCATCATCCCAACTATGTCGGCCACCTGACAATTGGCGCCGAGCCAAAGCTGGTTGAGCGCGTGCGTAAGGCAGACCTCCTGATTGTGATGGGGGCGCGGCTGGGTGAGATGACCACCGCCGGCTATACCATCATCGACCCGGCCAAGCGCGGCGCGACGCTGGTTCACATCTATCCCGACCCCGAGGAATTGGGCCGCGTCTACCAGGCCAATCTGGCGATCAATGCCGGCGCCCCGGCGACGGCTGAAGGGCTTGCGCGTTTGCAGCCCAAGACTGGCAATACAAAGCGTGCAGACTGGGTCGCCGAGGCACGCGCCGATTACGTCGCTTCGCTGGCTGTTACGCCGCGCGAGACCAGCGTGGATCTGGCGCAAGTTGTCACTGAGATCCGTGGGGCCGTTCCGGCTGACACTATCGTCTGCTCGGGTGCCGGCAATTACACGGCATGGGCCCATCGCTTTTGGCAGTTCTCCAACTTCCGCACCCAGCTGGCGCCCACATCTGGTGCTATGGGCTATGGTGTGCCGGCGGCGATTGCGGCCAGTCTTGTATATCCGGACCGTACAGTCGTGTGCTTTGCTGGCGACGGTTGCTTCCAGATGAGCAGCCAAGAACTGGCGACGGCGGCCCAGTTTGGCGCCAAAGTTCTGTTTGTTGTGGTGAACAACAGCATGCTGGGTACCATCCGCATGCACCAAGAGCGTGAATTTCCCGAGCGGGTCTATGCTACTGATCTGGTGAACCCCGACTTCGTGGCGCTTGCCCGTGCCTATGGTCTGGCTGCAGAACGAGTCGAGCATACTGCAGATTTCGGGGCGGCGTTGCAGCGGGCGTTGGATGCTAAGGGCAGCGCCCTGATCGAGGTTGTCACCGAGAAAGAGGCTATTTCCCCGCGCACGACAATTTCGGCCATGCGCGAGAAAGCGAAAGCGAGCCAGTAATGAAGACCAACTCAGTCAAAACGCTCTGGGCGCAGGGAAAGCCGGCTATCAATGGCTGGCTTTCTATCGGCAATGGCTTCTCGGCCGAGATCATGGCTGCACAGGGCTATGACAGCCTGACGGTGGATTTGCAGCATGGCGTGGTGGACTATGGCAGCGCCGTGCAGATGTTCCAGGCGATGGGGGCAAGCGGGGTCATGCCGATGGCTCGCATTGAGCAACTCTCGCCATCCAATGTGACAAGGGCGCTCGATGCGGGCGCAATGGGCGTGATCTGTCCGATGATCAATTCTCGGGCCGATGCCGAGGCACTGGTTTCCTATTCGCGATACGCCCCCAATGGGATCCGCAGCTTTGGACCGACGCGGGCGATGTTTTCGGTCGGACCGGGCTATGGCGGCAATGCCGAAGACGAATTGATCTGCATGGCAATGATCGAAACGGCCGAGGCGATGGACAACCTTGATGCCATCTGCGCGACGCCGGGGCTGGACGGGATTTATATCGGCCCGTCCGACCTCACGCTTGCCTTGACTGGCCGCCGCTATCGTGTCGGTTTTGACCGCGAAGAACCCGAGATGATCGAGGCAATCCAGACGATCCTGACTGTTGCGCATCGGCACGGCATCAAGGCGGGCCTGCATACGGGTAGTGCCCACTATGCATGCCGGGCCGTCGCTTGGGGCTTTGACTTCGTCACCGCGGGCACCGACGTGCGGCTGCTGGCGGAAGCTGCAGGCCATACTTTGCGTTCCGTACGGAGCACACATCGGGCATAAGCAGAGCCTCAACATCGATCCGACCATACGCGATCTGGAGGGGTGCTATGTTCGGTCACAGGATTGCGTGTGAGGGTATAGGCTATCGCGTCCCCAGGTAAGCGTGCGCAGGACTCTTGTGGGGCAACAACCATGTGATGTCATGCTGGATGCAGTGGTGGAAAAGGCCGAAGCCTCTCTGTGCGTCAGTTAAAAGTTCAACGGTGAGCACTTTATTCGTTTCCACCGTGTTATTGGTACGTCGCGAGATTTAATTGTTATGCCGCTATCTCGAATGTAACGGTGCAATTGTTGCGCTGCTCCCGCAACCAAAAACCCCAGTTAAGCCAAAGCTTAGCTGGGGTTTTCCTTCTCCTTTTGCGATCCGTTTTGGCATTCAGCCAATCCGTTACCGTGTTGTCGCCCGGTGGAAAGGCTGCTCGCCGCAATGGCTCGCGCCTGCGCCCGGTATGGGCCTCAGGACCGCATTGACAACCATGCCAGGCTTCCATGGCCGGGCGCTGATGGCACGTATTCGCAGCCGATCCAGCCCTCATAGCCCCGCTCCTGCAATGCACGGAAAATGAAGTCGTAGTTGATCTCGCCCGTTCCAGGTTCGTGGCGGCCTGGATTGTCGGCAATCTGGACATGATTGATAACAGCTGCCAGCTCGTCGAAGCCGCGGATGAGGTCGCCCTGCACGA
>JAQGJI010000156.1 GCA_028290685.1 Devosia sp.
GCCGGACGGTAAGTTGAGCCAGTTCTGCTTGTACCGCTTGCACGAGGCAGGCGGGGGAGCGGCTGCCTACATCGTTTCGAGGGCGGGGGCGCAGCGTATCGTCAGCGGCGAGGAAATCCTTGCCAACCTGACCGACCAGGCGCTGTTCAATCCCCGTGCGCCGCTATCGCGCGAACTCAAGGTCCTTCAGCTGGTACCGGCGCTGGCAATGCAGGAAGATCGCGTCAAGACCGACCAGAAAATCGATCGTCTGCAAACCAGCGATCTGGAACCCCTGCGCCACGAGCGTGGCCGGCGCGACGGGCAGAATTTTTGGCGCCGCGCCGCGTTCAATTTCTACGATCTGGTGGAACGCGACATTGTCGGGGCAGTGCGCAAGCTCTGGAACAAGCATCTTCACCACGTGATCAAGCGCGACATTCCATTCAAGGCAGATTGAACACCGCAATAGCGTGACAAACGGGTCAGGGTCGTGCTAGAGCGCCTGCAGCCTTCAAATGGTCTGCCAAGATTGTTTGTTGGTCAGGTTCGATAGCGGGGATTCCACCCTCCCTATCGAACCGACCTGATTTCCCGACATCGCCGCGCATGACATTCCCCAGGGCGAGCCTGGCGAGTGCCTTGTTGTGCAATCGTCAGCCCTGGCGGCCAATAGCGTCCAGGGTCTTGAAGTCGTCGTCGCTGAGCTTGATCGCGGCGGCCGCAACATTTTCCTCCAGATGCTTGACCTTGCCAGTGCCGGGAATCGGCAGCATGACAGGGGAACGCTTGAGCATCCAGGCCAGCGCGATCTGACTGGCCGAAGCCTGGTGGGAGTCCATGATGGCCTTGAAGGCAGGGCTGGTGGATTCAAGATTGCCGCCGTCAATCGGGCGCCACGGGATAAAGCCGATATTGTTGGCTTCGCAGAACTCCAGCACATCCTCGGCCTTGCGGCTGACCAGGTTATACATGTTCTGGACGGTTGTGACCTTGAAGTAGCGCTGCGCTTCCTTGATGTCGGCCACGCTGACTTCGCTCAGGCCGACATGGCGGATGATGCCATCTTGCTGCAATTGCTGGATCGCGCCGAACTGGTCGGCGCGGGGGGTGTGGGCTTCGATGCGATGCAATTGCCAGAGGTCGATCACATCGACCTTGAGCCGGCGCAGGCTCTGGATCGCGCCCTGGCGCAGGAATTCAGGGCGGCCCAGTTGATGCCACTGATCGGGCCCGGTGCGCGTGAGCCCGCTCTTGGTCGCGACGACGGTGCCCTTGGCATAGGGTGCCAGAACCTCCCCGATCAGCTGTTCGCTGACATAGGGACCGTAGCTTTCGGCCGTATCGATGAAGTTGATGCCAAGCTCCGGCAGCCGCCGCAGCGTCGCCCGGGCCTGTTCGGGGTCTTCCGGCGGGCCCCATATGCCCTTGCCGGTGATGCGCATGGCGCCAAAGCCCAAACGGTTTACCGTCAGGTCGCCGCCAATGGCAAATGTCCCCGAAAGACTGGCGTCGAGTGTGGTCATGATCGTTTCTCCGTGGGTTGCGCGAAAGTGGCGCCTGGACCTAATTGTGCTCTTCTGGAAGGTCGGGAAGCGGCATGAAGTCGATGCCGTCTTCGGCCAGGGACAGCACTTCCTCGCGCGTGGCCTGTCCATAGATGCCGCGGGCCTGAGCTTCCTCGAAATGAATCTTGCGGGCTTCCTCGGCGAATTTGTCGCCGACATTTTCGGCTTCGCTCATCACCTTTTGCCGGAAGGCGCGCAGCATTTCACGGAACTTGAGAGCGTCGGGGTGCCCCGAACTCAGCGAGACCGAGTCGCCGCCCTTGCGCGCTATGGCGGGCGCCATCGGCGCTTTCTCGACTGCGTTATCACCACACACGGCGCACTGGACAATGCCGCGCGCCTGTTGCTGGTCAAACGCGCCGGCGTTCTTGAACCAGGCGTCGTACTGGTGACCTTTGGAGCAATGAAGCGAATACTGAATCAAAACTGTCTCGTTGGTCGTTTGGCTGTGGGAAGTTGACTACTGGCTGATGGCTCAGCCCTGCAATTGCTGAGGCACGGCAAAGTTCCTGGCATTGGCGAGCGCGGGAATGCGCCCACGCGCGTCACGCACCTGATCGGCAGCGATATCTGCCACCAGTACGCCCGGCGCGTCATGGTCCAGTTCCCCAAGGATGCGGCCCCATGGGTCAATGATGATGGAATGCCCATATGTGGCACGGCCGTTTTCGTGCTGTCCGCCTTGTGCGGCAGCGATCACATAGGAGCCGGTTTCGATTGCGCGCGCCCGCAGCAGCACGTGCCAGTGTGCCTGCCCCGTGGGAACAGTGAATGCGGCGGGCACAGCAATCAGGCTGGCTCCCGCATTGGCCAGAGCATTGTAAAGCCTGGGGAAACGCATGTCGTAGCAGATGCTCATGCCCAAGGTGAACTCACCCAGCGGGGCCGTCACCGCTCGCTCGCCTCCGGCATAGGTGGCGCTCTCGCGATAGGCGTCTAGCCCAGCTATGGTTGCATCAAACAGGTGGATCTTGTCGTAGGTTGCGATGATTGCGCCATCGGGACCAAACAGCACGCTGCGATTGGCAAAGCGTCCGTCGGCCAAGGGCACGGCAAGCGAGCCGATATGAACATGGATACCGTAGGATCTGGCGAGTTCCCCGACCCGGCGCAATTGCGGATGGTTCTCGAAGGGAGCCGCAACGCTTGCCAGATGGTCCCGGTTTTCGGGGAAAAGCACCGTAACCTCAGGCGTCAGAACATAAGCGGCGCCCTGCGCGGCGGCGTCCGCCAGCATGGGCTCCAGCGCCGTTATATTGGCATCGGGATCCAGGCCCGAGCGCATCTGGAGGGCGGCGATTTTCACTATCTGGTTCCTCTGGCCGTCGTCGCGCTAGCTCTGCAACAGCGGATCAAGCCCGCCCTGCCGATCCAGCGCTGCCATATCGTCATAGCCGCCGACATGGGTATTGCCGATGAAAATCTGCGGTACGGTTCGCCGGCCATGGGCGCGCTCGGTCATGGCGGCGCGCAAGGAGGGATCAAGCACGGTGATCTCGGTGTAGGTGACACCCTTTTCGTTCAGCAGGGTCTTGGCGGCGTGGCAATAGGGACAGGTCGGCGTGGTGTAGATTTCGATCTTGGCCATTTGTTTCTCCAGGGCGGGCAAGCTCGCGGCCTCCTTATATGGGCAGTTCCGAGCCGATGACAACGCGGGCGAAGCTGATAACGTCCACGGTGTCGATACCCGCTTTCAGCAGGGTTCGTGTCACCGCCCTGGCGGTGGCGCCGGTGGTATAAACATCGTCGACCAGCACGATTGGCTTGCCGCGAGCCCGCAGGAGGATGTCCGGGTGAACCGCGAACGCCCCTTGCACGTTGCGCTGGCGTCCGTCCCCGCTCAAACCCACCTGCTGGCGCGTCTTGCGAATGCGCTGCACCAGGGAGGGATCCACCTTGAGGCCGGTGAGCCGCGCCAGGGCCGAAGCGAGTTCGGCCGCCTGATTGTAGCGCCGTTCGCGCTGCCGCGCCGGATGCAGCGGCACCGGCACCAGAATGGGATGGCCCGCCCAGAGCTCATGGCCCGCGCCGGCCATTAAACGGGCGCAGAACTGCGCGAGTTCGGGGCGGTCACCATATTTGAGACGCGATACAATCGTGCGGGCAGCCTCGTTGTAGAGCACGGCGGCGCGAGCGCGGCCGAACGGTGGCGGATCGGCCAAGGCTTCGGCAGAAAGCGTGCCTGGGCCGAGCGAAACCTCGAACGGCAGGCCCATCACAGGGCACAGCGGGGCGGTGATGGGCCGCAGGCCGGCAAAGCATGTGGCGCACAGCGTATTGGCAGACGCTGTGGGGGCTTCACAGCGCAGGCAGGCGGGGGGATAGAGCAGATCGAGCAGTTGCCGCCCCGCCCATCGGGCGCCCAGACCCAGGCGGCGATGCCACAAAGCGGTTTTGACAAGCGCGTCCGGGCTATCCATAATCGGGCATAGTGCCATGCCTGCGATTGGCTGCAAGAGTTTCATGAGCCAGCCACCACCAATCTTTGACCATGCCCTGATTGCGCGTCATCTCAAGCGCCGGCGGGGCACCAGCGATTTCGTCACCGACCTGGTGCTGGCCGACCTTGAGGATCGCTTGGCGACCTTGGTGCGCGATTTTTCCAAGGCGCTGATCATCGGGCCCGATGTAGGCAAGCTGCCCCGCTCGGGACAGACAGCCAGCAGCAACTTTCAGTTTGAGCGTTTGGCAGCCCTGGAGGGCGACGATGAGATGCCGGCGATTGCGGGGGATAACTACCATCTCATCGTGTCGCTGCTGCATCTGCAGGTGGTCAATGACGTGCCCGGCTATCTGGCCCGGTTGCGCGCGCGCCTGGCACCCGACGGGCTGCTGCTGATCGCGGCCCTGGGCGGGGAAACGCTGACCGAGCTGCGCGAGGCGTTTCTTGCGGCGGATGCGCTGGTTTTCGGCGGTGCTTCGGCGCGCGTGGCGCCCATGATCCAGGTGCGCGATGGGGGGGCGCTGCTGCAACGCGCGGGGCTTGCCTTGCCCGTAGCGGATGTGGAAACCCATGTGGTGCGCTATGCATCGCCCTTGGATTTCATGCGTGAACTCAAGAGCCTGGGAGCGGCCAATCCCCTGCGCGAGCGGCCACGGCGCTTTGCAACCGCCGCCCTGATTGCGGCCGCAGCCCATGCCTATGCGATGCACGATGGCGATGCGGATGGACGGATCCGGGCGACGCTCGAAATCATCTGGCTGTCGGGCTGGGCGCCGCATGAAAGCCAGCAGCAGCCGCTGAAGCCGGGCAGTGCCAAGGTGCGCCTGCGCGATGTATTGGGGAACAGCTGAGCGATGGATCATCTCGCCGGCCAGCTGCTGATCTTGTCGGGCGGACCGGTTCGGGCAAGACTACCACTACCACTACCACTGCCAAAGCCCTAGCCCGCCAGCCCGGCATAGCCAAGGTGCACCTGCATAGCGGCCACTTCTGGGGCGGCTCCAGCAAAGCGCCAGCCTAGACACGCGCCGGTCGGGCATAAAAAAGGCCGGTGTTGCCACCGGCCTTGGTTTTTGCGGCTGCGTGCCTAGGCGGCAGCTTCTTCGTCGCTTTCGGGCTCAGCCGCGTCAGTTTTGCTCCGCTTGGGCGACTTGGCAAGGTTCTTTTCGATCAGTTGCACGGCCTCGGTCAGCGTCAGGCGGTTGACCGCGCCGATCTCGCGGCTCATGCGATCCATGGCCTGCTCAAACAGCTGGCGTTCCGAATAGCTCTGCTCGGGCTGCTCTTCGGAGCGGTACAGATCACGTACCACTTCGGAGATGGCGATCAGGTCGCCCGAATTGATCTTGGCTTCATATTCCTGGGCGCGGCGCGACCACATGGTGCGCTTGACGCGCGCGCGGCCGGTGACGGTGGTCAGCGCCTGGGTGACCATGTCTTCCTCGGCCAGCTTGCGCATGCCGACGGACTTGATCTTGGCGGTGGGCACGCGCAGGGTCAGCTTGTCCTGCTCGAAGCTGATGACGAACAATTCAAGGGTCAGACCGGCAACTTCCTGTTCCTCGATCGAAACGATGACGCCGACGCCATGCGCCGGATAAACAACGTATTCGCCAGTCTTGAATCCGAGCCGCTGCTGTGACTTCTTGACGACCATATTGGTGGAACTCCTTGTTGACGCCCCATGGACAGTTCCCGGCGGGAAGGACCGTCCACTCCTACTCACTCACTCGCGTCCGAACGGGACGCTGCGCGCAGCCAAAACCTCATAGCCATCCAGGTCCGCTTTCCCTGGAGGCTGATGAATTCATCCATGTTGTCAAAAAAATCGTGCCTGATGGCACGGGTTGGGACTGCATATGGACAGACCATAGCACAAAAAATCAGCAAAATCAAAAAGAACGAATCAGGGCGGGACCGTGATTTGCGCGCTTGGGCATTTATGACCGGGATGTGGCCGGGAGCCCGCTTAGGCCCAACTC
>JAQGJI010000020.1 GCA_028290685.1 Devosia sp.
GCTGGCAGAACCCAGACGCCTTCAGGGTCCAGCTCACGGCGCCCGGCGCCGCCATAGTCAGGATGCTCGCTTGACCAGCACATCACCCATTTCAGTCCCCCTGGTGGAGCAAACAGCGGTTCGGAAACAATGTCCATGGGCAGGTCGCGCGCCAGGTTAACCAGGAGCAGACGATGCCCAGCCGGGTCCGGTGTGAGAAAGCGGATCAACAACGCCCCATTCCCCAGCACGGCACCGTCGATGCGTCGCTCTGCTCCTTGCGAGAACGTCCTGTCACCCTGGCGCAAGCTCAGCAGATCCTGGTGAAGAGCCAGCACGGGCGCGTTGCCCGCCGCTTGCGCCCAGTCCAGCTTGCTGCGCCTGAAGGTTTGGGGGTCCGCAGGATCGGCCAGCCGCTGCTGCACTACCGGATCGGCAACCGGGGGGAAATTGACAAGGGACTCCCGCCGCCCGGCGGCAACCTTTTGGGCGTCCTCGCCGTCCACGCCCAAAAAATACAGGAAAGGCTGGCAAGAGCCAAACTCCTGCCCCTGGAACAAGCACGGCGTCTGCGGGCCGAGCAGCAGAAGTGCCGTGATTGCCCTCAGCCGTGCCGGCGACATCAGGGCGCCCAGCCGTGCGCCGGTTGCGGAATTGGCCACCTGGTCGTGGTTTTCCAGGAAATGGACAAAGTGATGCGCCGGTGTCGCCAGGTTGTCGGTGCCATAGGCCTGATCGCGCATGTTGGAGCGTTGACCCTGATACAGAAATCCGTACTTGAGAGCTGATATCAGCTCCTGCGGGGTGCCCTGGTAGTCGCTGTAATAAAAGTCGTCGTGGCCCGTGGCAGCGACGCGCACACAATGCTGGAAGTCGTCGCTGTACATGGCATCAACACCCAACCCGCCACCGGCCCAGGGCTCGATCATGCGGCGCTGCTGCGGCTGATTTTCAACAACAATGAACGCCGTTCGCGGTTGGGCTGCCGCCCGGACGGCCTGTGTGATTTCCGCGACAAGGTGCACTGTGCTGGCGTCGCATATGGCCTGGACAGCATCAAGGCGAAGCCCGTCAATGTGGAAGTCGGTGGTCCAGTAGACGGCGTTGTCCACCACGAAATCGCGCACGGCGCGGGCGCCTTGCTCGTAATCGTCGTAGTTGAAGCTGGGCCCCCATTCATTTTCGTAGCGGCTGGTGAAAAAGTTCTCACTGTAGGCCGCGAAGTGATTGCCCATTCCGACATGATTGTAGACCACGTCCAGGATCACGCCCAACCCGGCACCATGGGCGGCATCGACAAAGGCACGCATATCGTCGGGAGCGCCATAGGGGGCAAAGGGAGCATAGGGCAGACTGGTGTCATATCCCCATCCGAAGCGCCCCTGGAACGTTGCGATCGGCATGATCTGAATAATGGTTACGCCGAGCTTTTTAAGCGCCGGCAGCTTCAGCAGCGCCCCCTGCCAGGTACCCTCGGAGGTGAAGGTGCCGATATGGAGCTCGTAAATCACCTGATCGATCTGGTCGGGACCGCTCCAGCTGGAGTCTGTCCAGGCAAATCGATCCTGGGTGACCACGGAGGGCCCGTCATTGCCGTCCGGCTGCCAGCGGGAGGCGAGATCGGGAACCAGGTCGCCATCATCGATCCGGTATCGGTAGCGGGCTCCAGCCTGGATGCCCGGAACATGCACGGCAAAATAGCCATCCTCAAGACGCTGCAATTCAAAGCTGCCCACGCTCTCGATGCACACCGACGCCGTTGTCCGGCCGCGCGCCCACAGGCAAAAGGACGTGCCGGAATTGTCGACCACCGCACCAAACACATCGTTCTCCGATCAACCGGGTGGCCTGACCAATGCGAGACCGAGCCGTTAAGTTCCTGTAGCGGGGAGTTCGCGGGCCGCGGCGATGCCATGGGGCCGGGCGGAGCCCCGGCAAAAACCAGCAACGCATCCACGCCCTGGTGTTTGCGGCAAAGCGCACGGTTTGCAGGCGCCCGGGGAACCATCGGGCGGTGGAAACATTCGCTGGCGGGGGGTGGCGTCGAGGTGGCAGATGTCGGAAAAAGAACAGGCTCGGCTTGATCGTCAGCTGGACAAGCTCGAGGAGGTGCTGCCCGACCCGCCCAGTAAATTCCTGGCCTGGGTGAGGCGACCATCCCACAGGTTCGTGCGCGTGCCCTTGGCCATACTTTTGATCGTGGGTGGCATCTTCAGCATTCTCCCCATGCTGGGCGCCTGGATGCTCCCCTTGGGGCTGATGCTCCTGGCGATCGACCTGCCGTTTCTTCAAGCCCCGGTCAACCGGGTCATACTCTGGGCGGAGCGGACCTGGACCCGCTTCAAGCGCTGGCGCGAGAGCCGGCGGACGCGATAAGCGCGCCCGACCTTCCCCCAAACGCATGGAAGATCGGGGGTGAGGTTGGGGGATTTCCGCAGGGCAACGATTGCACGCCAATTGCTGAACAGGCGCCCGGACCGCGCGCAGTTGCCTCGTGTCGCACGTGCCGGTAAAACAAGGGTTTAGGTGGTGATCTCGACGGGATTCGAACCCATGACCCCCGGATTAGGAATCCGGTGCTCTATCCTGCTGAGCTACGAGACCACGAATGGGGAAATACCAGCTAGAGCGGCCCGATACAAGCTGGGGCATCGGTCTCGAACCGCGTCAGCAACAGCGGCCCCAAGCTTGTGGTTGCCGACCCCAGCAGCTGCGTTCATCAAATTTTGCCTTAATTGCGTTTATGCTAGACACACCTTTCCGAGGCCTTCATTGCTCAAGACCAGCATCGTTCATCTTGTCGCGCTCGCGGCTCTGTCTGCGGCCTCGGTGACCGCCATGGCGTGCGAGCAATTGCGCATGGAGCCGGGTGGCACCGTGGTGCAAGTCACCGACGGAGACACGGTGGTCCTGGATGATGGCCGCGTCGTTCGCCTTATCGGCATCCAGGCGCCCAAGCTGCCGCTGGGGCGGGAGGGCTATCCCACCTGGCCGCTGGCGCCACAAGCCAGGGACACCCTTGAATCCCTGGCGCTCAACCAGCCGGTGCAATTGGGTTACGGCGGCGAGGAAATCGACCGCTATGGCCGGCTCCTCGCGCATGTGTTTATCGAGACGCCCGAGGGCCCCTCCTGGGCGCAACAAGCCATGGTGGCCAAGGGTTTGGCCCGCGTTTATTCCTTTCCCGACAACCGCTCCTGCCTTGATTTTTTGTTTGCCGCCGAGGGCCGCGCGCGCCTTGGCGGGCTTGGCATCTGGCGCGATCCCTATTACAGCGTTCGCTCTGCCGATGCGCCGGGTGACCTGCTTGCGCGCGCCGGCCAGTATGAACTTGTCGAGGGTCGGGTCCTGCTCGCCGATAAAAGCGGCGGGCGGGTTTATCTCAACTTCGGCCGGTTCTGGAAGGAAGACTTCACCGTCGTGATCGAAGCTGCGGCCCTGCGCCTGTTTGCAGCGGACGGGATCGATCCGATGGTGTTGGATGGTGCCCTGATTCGCGTTCGGGGATGGGTGGATGACCGGGATGGTCCACGCATTGAAGTCACTCATCCCGAGCAGATCGAGGTTCTGGCGGCACGATGAAGGGCATGGGGCATATGGTAAGAGGCATGCGGAACGCGATGCTGGCCGTTTCGCTGCTGGCCTTGAGCGCCTGCACGACCTTGACCAACTCCAATATCGCCGTCAGCACCACTGGCGATAATCCTGCGCCCACCGTCGTGCCCCAGGGCACCGATCCCGATGACGCGGTGATCGGCCGGCGCGAACACCCGCGCATCATCGCGGCCTATGGCGGGGTATACTCCGACCGGCCTGCGGAAATCATGGTGGCCCGTATCGTGGGGCGCCTGCTGGCCGCGGCCAACCAGCCCAACGCCCAGTTCCAGATCACCATCCTCGACAGCTCCGAGGTCAACGCCTTTGCGCTGCCGGGCGGCTATATTTATGTCACGCGCGGCATTCTGGCGCTGGCATCCGATACCAGCGAGCTGGCGGCGGTCCTTGCCCATGAAATTGCCCATGTGACGCTGCGCCATGCCCGGGCGCGCACCGATCGCACCCGCACCACCGCCATCGTCGATCGGGTCATCACGGGCGTGTTCGGCGGGGATATCTCCACCGATGCCGCGGCCAACCGCACGCGCGAATCCATGGCCGCCTTTGGTCAGGCCCAAGAACTCGAAGCCGATCGCGAAGGTATCGAATTTGCCGGCAAGGCAGGCTACGACCCCCAGGCGGCGGCCCGTTTCCTGGGCGTGATGAGCCGCTTTGCCACCTTCTCGGCCGGCACCGGGAAAAGCGATGAGGGCTTTTTGTCCTCGCATCCCTCCACGCCCGCCCGCATTCAAAAGGCGCTCGATACGGCAACCACGATGTTCGGCCAGTCGGGTGCCGGGGAAACCGACCGGGCTGGATATCTGGCCTCCATTGCCGGCCTCACCTTTGGCGACAGCCCGGCCCAGGGGTCGATCATCGGGCAGCGCTTCGTGCATCCGGCCTCCAAGTTCACCTTCACGGTTCCCCCCGGCTATACCTTGCAGAACGGACCCAGTGCCGTGGTCGGTGTCGCCGGGGATGGTGAAGCCGTGCGGTTCGACAGCGCCGATGTGCAGCCCAGCCTGGCCCTGACCGATTATCTCAAATCGGGCTGGATCGCGGGCCTCAAGACCGAGAGCGTCGTCAACCAGAGCTTCAACGGCATCGAGATGGCCTCGGGCCTGGCGCAAACCGATCAGTGGTTTTTCCGGGTTTCGGTGATGCGCCTCGACGGGCAGGTGTATCGCTTCATTTTTGCCGCCAAGACCGACAGCGCCCGTTTCGCGCAGGGCGCCGAAGCCACGCTCAAGAGCTTCCGGCGCGCCGAGCCGTCCGACCTGGCGCAAGTCAGCCGGGTGACGATACGCATTGTTACGGCCAAGTCCGGCGACACCGCCGATGGCCTTGCCCGCCAGATGAGCGGTCTTAATCGGGGGACGGACCTGTTCTACATCATCAACGATCTTTACCCCGGCGATCCGATCGTGCCGGGGGAGAAGTACAAGGTCGTGGCGCTGCAATAGGGCCTAGTCGATCTTTGCGGTTTGCTCTGCCATGATATCGGCGGCGCCGTTGTCGAACAGACCAACAAGGGCGTCCCCCACCAGGGTGAAACTGCCGATGATGCCCAGGCAGGTCAGCATGGCCACCAGGCCATACTCGATCGCCGTAGCGCCTGTTTCATCCTCGATGAATGCCCTGAGATAAACAGCAACCATGTTCTGCCCGCCCCTCGCCGTTTCAGAGCAGATCGCACAATGATGCGATCAGCGGCTCGTCTGCTGGCGGCATGGGGTAGTCGCGCAAAGCCTGCGCCCGCACCCATTTAAGCGCTGCGTGCTCCTTGGGCTGCGGTGTACCCTGCCACTTCCGGCACACATAGAGTGGCATCAACAGGTGAAAATTCTCGTAAGAGTGCGATGCAAATGAAACCGGCGCCAGACAGGCGGTCTTGGTGGAAACGCCCAGCTCTTCCTCCAGTTCGCGGATCAGCGCCGCCTCCGGGGTTTCCCCCGGCTCGATCTTGCCACCGGGAAATTCCCACAATCCGGCCATGGCTTTACCTTCGGGGCGCTGGGCAATCAGCACGCGCCGGTCGGGGTCGACCAAGGCACAGGCCACGACAAGCAGAATACTCATAGGGGCGCCCGCCTGTAGTGGTAGCCATAGCTGTCGGCAAAGCCGAGCGATCGATAAAGCGAAAGGGCAACGCCATTGTCCGCCAGCACCTGGATGGCGCCAAGGCCTGCGCCCATCTGCCCAGTCCAATTGAGCGCTGCGTGCATCACCGCGCGGCCAAAACCCTGTCCGCGCCTGCTCCGGTCCACCACGACATTGAGGAACACGGCAATCTCCCCGACGGTTACAGCAAGGGCCGCTCCTGCGGGCTGCAACGCCTTGTCGTAAACCACAACGCCGCACGCGGGTACCTTGATCTGATCAAGGATGCTGCCCAGCAGTATCGCCGTCTCGAGGCTATATCCCGCCAGTGCACCCTGCACCTGGCGCCATTCCGGGTCTGCCGCCTCGAAATATCTGGTTGGCGAGGGTACCTGATACTGCCGCTTGCCCAATGGCATGCTGAGCACAAGGCTGGGCTCATGGATGTCCCAGCGTTGTTCATCCAGAGCCGCCCCAATTGCGGGCCCGGCAAGCGGGGTCAGCCGGAATGTCGGACGCAGCCCGCGGCGGCCATACTGCCCAGCCAACGCCTTGATCCGCACTTCGGCGTCCCCATCGTCGGCCAGGTCCAGGCAATGGATCGAATTGGCCCGCTTGGTGTAGCCGCGGGCAAACCGGGCCGACCATGAACGATCGGTAATTTCTTCAAGGGCTGGCCAGGCGAGGAGAGTGGCCTGCTCGATCGGGAATGGGGAAAGGGTCATGTCTTTACGACCACGAGCAAGGTTGCATCACCCTCTCCCCTTGCGGGGAGAAGGAAAGAAGCGAAAGTCTCAGCTTCGGTAATCGCCATTGATGGTGATATAGCCATGCGTCAGATCGCAGGTATAAACGCTGGCGCGGCCCTCCCCCAGCCCCAGGCTCACCGTCAGCTCGAGGTCCTCGCCCTTCATGTAGGCGCTGGTCGCAGCTTCGTCATATCCGGGGGCGCGTTCGCCATCGCGGGCCACGAGCAGGTCCCCGAACCGGATCGCCAGCTTGTCGCGGTCCGCCGGCTCGCCCGCCTTGCCCACGGCCATGACGACACGGCCCCAGTTCGCATCTTCCCCCGCGATGGCCGTCTTAACCAGGGGACTGTCGGCGATGGACTTGGCGATGCGAAAGGCGCTCTGGTCCGATACCGCCCCTTCCACATGGATGGAAACCTGCTTGGTGGCGCCTTCGCCGTCGCGCACCACCTGGATGGCCAGGTCGAACAGCACGTCCCGCAGCGCTTCGCCGAAGGTTTCGGCACGCGGATCCTCAAGGCTGGCAATCGGCTCCACATTGGCCTTGCCGGTGGCAAAGGCCAGCAGCGTATCGGATGTCGAGGTGTCGCTGTCGACCGTGATGGCGTTGAAGCTGGTTTGCACGTGCCGTGCCAGCAGCGCCTGCAAGACGGGTGCTGCGACAGGCATGTCGGTCACCACAAAGCTCAGCATGGTTGCCATGTCGGGCGCGATCATGCCGCTGCCCTTGGCAATGCCATTGATCCGCACCTCGACGCCGTCAATGTCCAGGATCGCTCCGGAGAGCTTGGCAAAGGTGTCCGTCGTCATGATGGCCTTGGCCGGGTCCATCCAGGGGCTGTCGGCCAGCCGAGTTGCCATGGTGTCGAGCACGCCGGCAAATTTTCCTGCATCGAGCGGCTCCCCGATGACCCCGGTGGAGGCCAGATATATTTCGGCCGGAGTGCACCCCAGCGCCTTGGCTGCATAGTCGGCGGTCAGCTCCACGCTCTGGCGGCCCCTGGCTCCGGTAAAGGCGTTGGCATTGCCCGAATTCACCACGAGCCCGCGTGCGGTGCCATGGGGCAGATTTGCCCGGCACCAGTCCACAGCCGCCGAAGAGCATTTTGACCTGGTCAAAACACCTGCGGCCGTGGTGCCCTCGTCGAACGCCATCAGCAGGACATCGGTGCGATTCTTGTACTTTATGCCCGCTTCAGCTGTCGCAAAACGCACCCCGGCAATAGCGGGCAGGTCCGGATAGGATTTAGGCGCGAGGGGAGAAACCGGGTGAGCCATGGGGCAAGCCTTTTGGAGAGCGATTTGGCTCTTCGTGTGCCCCAAAGCCGTGCGGTTCGCAAGACGGGGAAAGCTTGCATGCTGAACGCTGCCGCTCATCGATATCACTGCGGCGCCGGCCGCCATCCATCCTGAGGTGTTTCAGCGTTTCCCGATGAGGCAGCTTATAGTGGGGTGCATCCCGGCCTGCGCCGGGATGACCGCGTGATATCTGACCAGACATTGCGGCTCCAACCAAGCCGCAATCGAGCCATTTCAGCCCCGCAGGGCTGAGCGTCACTGCGCCGCGGGTTCGGCTTGCTCGGCTTCCTCGGCCGCCTCGGTTGCCGTCTGCTGCTGCACGGCACTGGCGAGCGCCGGATCTGGAATATCGATTGCCACGCCATCCATCAGCCGCGCGACGGTTTCGTCAAACGTCGCCATCAGCAATTGCTGTTGCAGCTGCCCTGCGACCTGCTCGAAGGCTGGCGCAGCTGACTGGCGCTTTTCCTCCAGCTTGATCACATGCCAGCCGAACTGTGACTGCACGGGGTCCGATACCTGGCCCACCTCGGTCAGCGCATAGGCCGCGGCCTCGAACGGCGCAACCATCATGCCCTTGCCGAAAAACCCAAGGTCACCGCCATTGGCCGCACCGGGATCGATGGACTTTTCCTTGGCAAGGGTGGCAAAATCGGCGCCGCCCGCCAGCTCGGTCTGAACCGCCTTGGCTTCTTCTTCGGTCGGAACCAGGATATGGCTGGCGCGGACTTCCTCGGCCGGAACAAAATCGGCAACGAATTTGTCGTATTCGGCCCGCACGGCTTCTTCGGTCACGCCACCGGCAATGGCTTCGGCGAAATAGGCCCGGCGCAGGGCGCGATCTTCAAGATATTGAAGGCGCTGCTGGAACAGGGGCGTTTCACCCATCCCCGCTTCGCGGCCCGCTGCCGCCATCACCTTCATGTCGATCAGCACGCGCAGCAGGAACGGCTTGCGCTGTTCGGGCGGCATCTGGGTCAGTTCCTGGGTCAGATCCTCGGCCGCAAAGCTGAGATCGGCCTCGGTGATCGGCTCGCCCGCAACCGTTGCAACCACGGTTTCAGGGGTAATCGCGGGGGCTTCAGCCGCTGGCGCTTCCACGGGCGCGGCGGCGGGCGCCGCATCTTGCGCCCAGGCTGGTGCCACGGCGGTGGCGGCCATCATCAGGGCCAGAACGCTGGCGCCGCGAGCAAGGCGCAGAGGGAAAAAAGTCATCAAGCTAGGTCTCCTTAGCCCAGCGCTCCAATATGGCGGCTGGGCACGTTGGTGATCGGCAAACCATGCGCTTGCCTTGGTGGTTGCGGCCTGCCCTCACATGTGAAATGGGCTAAAATGTGCCGCGCCGCATGTCGTGAGCGTCACCGCCGGGGACTCCCCCTCTCGTCCCGGTTTCCCGGCAGGAAAGGAGGTGTCGCCGATTTCGGCAGCGTTGACAAGACAAGGGCCCGCTCTTACATCTCAGCCGCTTTTCCGCCACCCGGCGGGAATGGACACCTTACGAAGCCAGAAAAGCTTCTCGTCGCGCCGTCAGCCATGGCAAAAAACCAATTTCCTGATGCACTGCGATGAGCAATCAAAGGACCTGACATATGGCACTTGCTGCGTTCGCCCGGCGGCTTTTCGGTTCTGCGTCCGACCGGCACGTCAAGCGGTATTCCGGCAAGGTTGCAGCGATCAATGCGCTGGAAGCAGAGCTTGAAACGCTTAGCGAGGATGCCCTGCGGGCCCGCACTGGCGAGTTCAAGGCCCAGATTGCCCAGGGCGCCGATCTCGACGATTTGATCGTGCCCGCCTTTGCCACCGTGCGCGAAGCGTCCAAGCGCGTGCTGGGCATGCGCCATTTCGATGTGCAGCTGATCGGCGGCATGGTGATGAACGAACGCGGCATCGCCGAAATGCGCACCGGCGAAGGCAAGACGCTGGTGGCCACGCTCCCCATGTACCTCAACGCCCTGACTGGCAAGGGCGCCCATCTGGTTACCGTCAACGATTACCTGGTCAGGCGCGACGCCGCCTGGATGGGCCAGATCTATAATTTCCTCGGGCTCAGCTGGGGCGTCATCGTTCACGGCATGAGCGATGCCGAGCGCAAGGCCGCCTATGGCGCCGACATCACCTATGGCACCAATAACGAGCTGGGCTTCGACTACCTGCGCGACAACATGAAATATACGCGCGAACAGATGGTGCAGCGCGGCCACGAGTTCGCGATCGTGGACGAGGTGGACTCCATCCTGATCGACGAGGCGCGCACGCCGCTGATCATCTCGGGGCCTTCCGAAGATCGCTCGACCCTTTACACCACGATCGATGCGCTGATGCCGATGATCGGCGAGGACGATTTCGAACTCGACGAAAAGCAGCGCTCGGCAACCTTTACCGACGCCGGAATCGAGAAGCTCGAAGCCCGGCTGGCCCAGGATGGCCTGCTGAAATCGGCGTCCATGTACGATGTGGAAAACGTCGCCCTGGTGCACCATGCCAATTCGGCCCTGCGCGCGCACAAGCTGTTCCGCAAGGACAAGGACTACATCGTGCGCAATGACGAGGTCGTCATCATCGACGAGTTCTCCGGCCGCATGATGCCGGGCCGCCGCTATTCGGAAGGCCTGCACCAGGCGCTTGAAGCCAAGGAAGGCGTCAAGATCCAGCCCGAGAACCAGACGCTGGCCTCCATCACCTTCCAGAACTATTTCCGGCTCTACAAAAAGCTCGCGGGCATGACCGGCACCGCTGCCACCGAAGCCGAGGAATTCGCCGACATCTACAAGCTCGACGTGGTATCCATTCCCACCAATGTGCCGGTGCAGCGCAAGGATGATGAAGACGCCATCTTCCGCACCGCCGCCGAAAAGTTCGATGCCATCGCCGACCTCATCAAGGACTGCCAGAACCGGGGGCAGCCGGTGCTGGTGGGCACCACTTCGATTGAAAAGTCCGAAATGCTGGCCGAGCTCTTGCGCCAGAAGAATGTTGGACAGATGAACGTGCTCAACGCGCGCCATCACGAGCAGGAAGCCTTCATCGTCGCCGATGCGGGCCTGCCCGGCGCCATCACCATCGCAACCAACATGGCCGGGCGCGGCACCGATATCCAGCTCGGCGGCAACCTTGAAATGCGCATCCAGCGCGAAACCGAGGGGCTCGAGGGGGAAGCGCGCGAAGCCAAGATCGCCGAGATCAAGCAAACCATCGCCGCCGACAAGGCCAAGGCGCTGGCGGCAGGTGGCCTGATGGTGATCGGCACCGAACGGCACGAATCGCGCCGCATCGACAATCAGCTGCGTGGCCGCTCAGGCCGGCAGGGCGATCCCGGGCATTCGGCGTTCTTTTTGTCCCTCCAGGACGATCTGATGCGCATTTTCCCGGTCGATTCCATGGATTCGATGCTGGGCAAGCTGGGCCTTGAACAGGGCGAATCAATCACCCATCCCTGGGTCAGCAAGGCCATCGAGCGGGCGCAGGGCAAGGTCGAGGCCCGCAACTTCGACATCCGCAAGAACATCCTCAAATACGATGACGTCATGAACGATCAGCGCAAGGTGATCTTCGAGCAGCGCATCGAGATGATGGATGCCCCCGACGTCAGCGAAACCGTGATCGAGATGCGGCACGACGTCGTTGACAACATCATCGACAAGGCCATTCCGCCCCGCTCCTATCCCGAGCAGTGGAATGTCGAGCAGTTGACGGCAGCGGCCAAGACCTACCTCAACCTCGATCTGCCGATCAAAGCCTGGGCCGAGGAAGAGGGCATCGACCCCCAGATCGTGCGTGAGCGCATGATCGCGGCCGCCGACGAAGCCGCAGAGGCCAAGGAGGCCCGTACGGTCGCCGCCATGGAGGCAGCCGGCTCGCCCAATCCAACCGTCATGCGCCAGGTCGAAAAGTCCATTCTGCTGCAATCGATCGACGGGCTGTGGCGCGAGCATCTGGTGACGCTCGATCACCTCTCCAAGGTCGTGGGCTGGCGCGGCATTGCCCAGCGCGATCCGCTCAACGAATACAAGCAGGAAGCCTATGAGCTGTTCCAGTCGCTGCTGGCCAACCTGCGCGAACTGGTGACCACCCAGCTCAGCCATGTCGAACTGCAGCCGCGCCCGATTGCGCCTGCCGCGCCCGACCTGTCGCGCCTGCGCGAAACCCATATCGATCCCTTCACCGGGGAAAACGATGCGAACGCCGGCGACACCCTCGCGGATTCGCTGGGTGCCACGGGCAGCGATCCATCCCTGACGCCGATCGATCCCCAACTGCTTGAAGGGGTCTCCCGCAACGCCCCATGCCCCTGCGGCTCGGGCAAGAAGTTCAAGCACTGCCACGGGCAGTTCTAGGGCAGGGGCCATATCGGGCCCCGCTCGGCCAATCTCCTGCGCCATCTCCGGCCACACCGGGGTTACCTCGGCCTTGAGCCGAGGGCTGGCTTGATCGCGGCGCAACCGCGCCGTGGGTGAACGCTCCTGCTGGCGGCAGCTTGAACATTTCGGGACGTGTCCCCGCTCAAGGCGGGGACAGCACCGCGCACGCGCCGTCCGAGCGCGCTAACACGTCACCCGGATTTCCGCGAACCCGCTCAGGCTCCCGCCATCCGAAGGCACGACCGCAACCATGCATTGGCTGTTGGGCAGGCCGACCGTGCCACCCTGGGCGATCACCGTGCCATCGGCCAGCGTGATGAAGCCGTTGTCGACCGCCCCGATCTCCACCAGCGCCGGCGTCCCGCACACCGGATAGCTGTCGCCGGCCGCCACCATGAAGCGCGTGCCGGTGGGCAGGCAATCCCCGCTTGTGGGCTGTGTGGCAGTGGCCGTGGGCGGCGCAAAGGCCTGGGCCGGTACAGCGGGAACAGGGGTTTCCCCCGGCCCGAACAATGAACTGCGCCAGCTTTGTTCCAAAAGTGCCAGCCGGTTGGACAGATCGAGCAGGCTGTCACTTGCGGACGCATCGGCAGTGCCCCCGGCCTGCCCCTCCAGTTGCTCCAGACTCAGCCGGATTTCGGCGAGTGCATCGGCGACACCAGCCACCTCACGCTGCGTTTCCCCATAAACCCAGGCTGCGGCCCCTATGGCAACAACGCCCACAAGGCCCGCGACAAAACTCAGCATGGTTGCCGGCGCAACACGCCGCCGGCCCCTGCGCAGGGGTGAAGCTGGCTCGCTCGGGACGATTGGGCTTTCTTCCACAGAACGCGTCTCCCTTGAGCCAGTCGGCCAGACATCCAGTTACTCTGGCCGAGAATACGGCCTTTGCCGCTTCGGCTCCAGCCCCTAGAGGAGCCAGTGCGCCCGCGGATAGGGCACTGGCGCGGCTTTTCCGCTCATCACGGGCGTGACCTGCGGGCCCTGTCCGCCGCCAAACAAATTGCCGATGCCGCTGAACATATTGCCGACCGCCCCGCTCATCGCCTCGCCCCGCGCCTTGATCACCGCCTCTTCGCTGGCTTTCTTCTCGGCCGCCGAAAGCTGGCTGGCGATGGCTTTCTCGTCGGCCTGCTGCTGAGCAACGAGCACCGGATTGTGCGCCATGGCCGGACAAGGGCCCATGGCATCCAGAATGCCGTTGCCGGGCGCGTTGAACACATATTGGCGCTCGCACACATCCCAGACCGGGGGCGCCTTGGTCAATTCAAACAGATCATAGCCTTCCTTGATGTCCTTCCAGAACGGGAAGTGCTCGCTCTTGACGTGCTGAGCCAGATTGGAGGCATTCATCTTGAAAGGGAAGATCTGCAGCTGGAAGCTGGAATTGCCGCCTTTAAAGGTTTCCCGCGCCAGGGCATAGATTTCGGCTATGCCATCGTCGGTCATGGCGTAGCACCCGCGCGACGAGCAATCCCCATGCACCATCAGATCGGAGCCGGTGCGGCCCCAGGAGCGGTCGAACTTGTTGGGAAATCCGGTGTTGAACGACAGATAGAAGTTGGACCTGGGGTTCATCAGGCCCGGCGTGATCGTATAGAACCCCTCCGGGCTCTGGCGGTCGCCTTCCTTGATCTTGGGGCCCAGATCCCCTGAAAAGGCGCAGATTTCATAGCTCTTGAACATGCGGAAGTCGCCCGCATTGGTGCGCTTCCACACTTCGAGGGTTTTTTCCTGCTTGAAGATGCGGATCACCATGGCCTGGCCCGGATCGGACCCCATGGCCTTGAGCGCACTGACCACGCTGCTTTGCAGCGGCTGGTTGTGGCGATTGCTGTTGCTCTTGGGCAGAAAGCCACCACAGGCGGCAAGCCCAAAGGCGACCCACAACAAGATCAGCACCGAACAGAATTTGCGTACAGCGATGGCGGTCAAAATGGCAGCCCAGAGCGGAAACAAGGAGTGACCCATTAGGGTCCGAATAGTTACCACAGCATGAGAACTGCTGGTGAACGAACCGTTAGCACGGGGCAAATCAGCGTGAAAGGCGGTGTCAAATCACGCAAGCGTGCGAAAAGTCCTTGGCGCCAATGCCCCTTAGCCTCCCCTTTCGCGCGAGTATTCACCTGGGGGCTTCCGCATTTTGCAGGTAACGGGCGCCATCGCCTCCCTCAAGGGGGAGGGAGACGCAAGAGCCTGGCGTTCCGGGCCAGAACATCCCGCCGTGAGGTCAAAAGGAACGCTCCCCCGTCGCGGAGCAGGTTGGTTCGGTCTTGCCGCAAGCGCGATGTGGTCCCTCCCCCAGCGAGGGGGAGGTCAGGTGGGGGCTGCGCTTAAAGCCCCATGCCGATTGCCAGGAACTTCTCGCGCCGGTGTTCGCGCACTTCCAGGCGTCCCTTGCCGGCAAAATCGGCCAGAAAGCTCGTGATCGCATCGCGGGTCGAATTCATCACCACCTCGGGATGCCGGTGGGCCCCCCCGGTCGGCTCGGGGATGATGCCATCGATCACCCGAAAGCCCAGCAGATCGGCCGAGGTGATCTTCATGTTGGTGGCGGCGTCCTGCGCCTTGGCGGCGTCGCGCCAGAGGATCGAGGCGCCCCCTTCGGGTGAAATCACCGAATAAATGGCGTGCTCCAGCATCAGCACGCGGCTGGCCGTGGCAATGGCGATAGCGCCCCCCGAACCGCCTTCACCGATGACGATGGCAAGATTGGGCACGCCCAGTTCCAGCGATTTTTCGGTGGAGCGGGCAATGGCCTCGGCCTGGCCGCGCTCTTCGGCGCCAATGCCCGGATACGCTCCGGCCGTGTCGACAAACGAGATGACCGGGATGTTGAAGCGGTCGGCCATCTCCATGATGCGCACAGCCTTGCGGTAGCCTTCAGGCCGCGCCATGCCGAAATTGTGCTTGAGGCGCATTTCGGTCGAATCGCCCTTTTCCTGGCCGATCACGGCAACAGGCTGGCCCTTGAAGCGCCCGAACCCGGCCTGGATCGCGGCGTCCTCGGCAAATTTACGATCTCCCGCCAGCGGGTGCCATTCGGTGATCAGGCCCTTGAGGTAATCCGACAGGTGCGGCCGCTGCGGGTGGCGCGCCACCTGCGTCTTCTGCCAGGGTGTCAGCTTCTTGTAGATCTCGACCAGAGCCTCTTCGGCACGGCTCGACAGGCGGTTGACCTCTTCATCGATGCTGACCGCGTGATCGGTTGCGGCCATCGCCTTGAGTTCGGCGATCTTGCCTTCAAGGTCGGCTACCGGTTTTTCGAAATCAAGATAAGACTGCATCCCACCCGCCTGCTCGGGGTCATCAAACGGACCCGTGAATGTGGGCCGCTGCTGTTGCGCCCTAAAGTGGCCGGAAAGTGACGACGCAGCACCGCCAAGTCAAGACTTTGCCTTACCCCTGGGCCAGCGGATGATGGGTTTCCACCAGATCGCGCAGTTTCTCGTCCAGCACATGGGTGTAAATCTGCGTTGTGGAAATATCGGCGTGTCCCAGCAGCATCTGCACCACCCGCAGATCGGCCCCGCCCGCCAGAAGATGACTGGCAAAGGCATGGCGCAACACGTGCGGCGCGACCCGGGCCGAACTGATGCCGGCGCGGCCCGCCAGCGCTTTCAGTTCGCGCGCGAACACCTGGCGGGCCAGATAGCCTTGCGCGCCAGCCGAAGGAAACAGCCATGGGCCGGGCTCAAGCGTTTCCAGATAAGCCTTGATCGCGTCGCGCGCGCGATCGTTGAGCGGCACCACGCGCTCCTTGTTGCCCTTGCCGGTAACCGTAATGAAGCTTCTGTCCCGGATCACCGCCTGGCGGCGCAGGCTCACCAGTTCGGAAACCCGCATTCCGGTGCCATAAAGCAATTCGAGCAGCACATAGAGCCGCAGCGCGACGGCGCGCTCGGCCGGATCGCCTGCAGCATTGGCCTCCGCTTCGGCCGCCCCCAGCAACTGGTCCACCTCGGCGATCGAGAGCACCTTGGGCAGGGCCCGGCGGCTCTTGGGGCTGGCAATGATGCGCGTCGGATCGTCGCCCCGAATGGTGTCGGCACAAAGGAAACGATGAAATTGGCGGATCGCCGACAGTCGCCGGGCGCTGGAGGAGGCCGATAATCCATCCCGGCGCAATTGATCAAGATAGGCGTTGATCGTTTCGCGGTCGGCACTCAGCAGGGTCAGTTTCCGGCCCGCGACATAGCCCGCATAATCGTTCAGGTCCCGGCGATAGGCATCGATGGTGTTTTTGGCCGCGCCGCGTTCGGCGCTGATCATTTCAAGAAACGCGCCGATCAGATGGCTGCCGTTCATGGACTTGGCTGTGCCGGTTCTGCCGCAGGGGCTGTTTCCTCCGGCACTGCTGCCGGTGCGCTGCCGGGCAGGGCCGGCGCGCCCCCGCCAAGCAGGTCGCGCGCGGGAATGCGAACCGTGACTTCCTTTGGATCGGGCTGGACAAGGGTGATAAGCGCGAACATGCCGGCATAGGCAAGCCCGGCAACAAACAGTAGTACGATAACGAGACGGATCAGAGTGGGCATGGTGGTCCGGCGATTGAGTTTAGGGCAATGTGGCGCGAAATGGTTTCGTTTTGGTAGGCATAACCCATCTTGAGGGCTTTGGCGCTCAAGTTCTTGACAGCGTGCTTTGGGGCAGGTTGATAGCGGCAATATCAGGGGAGCGCATTGGTGAACCGACCGGACGCGGCAACGCGACAGGCCCGCGCCGAAGAATTGGTCGAGCGGCTCGATGGGCGGCCGCTCGTACTGGTCGGCATGATGGGGGCCGGCAAGACCACGGTGGGGCGGCGCCTCGCCAGCAAGCTGAGCCGGCATTTTCTCGACAGCGACGAGGAAATCGAGAAAGCCGCCCAGATGAGCATTCCCGAAATGTTCGAGCAGCGCGGCGAAGCCGAGTTCCGGGCCGGGGAGACCCGCGTCATTGCGCGGGTGCTCAAGGATCACGACATTGTTCTGGCCACCGGGGGCGGCGCCTTCGTCAATGGGGAAACGCGGGCGCTGGTCAAGGACGAGGCCATCTCGGTCTGGCTCAAGGCCAATGCCGATATCCTGTTCGAACGCGTGTCGCGCCGCTCCAACCGGCCGCTGCTGAAAACCGCCAATCCCCGCGCCACGCTCGAAAAGCTGATCGAGGAGCGCTACCCCATCTATGCCGAAGCCGACATCACCGTGCCCAGCCGCGACGTGCCGCAGGACGTGGTGGCCCATGACGTGATCGACGCCGTACTCGCCTTTCTCAAGCGCCAGGACTGACCAATGCCCCAAATCGAGCACCAAGTGCATGTCGCCCTGGGCGAGCGTGCCTATGACATCCTGATCGGGCCCGGGCTGATCGATGCGGCGGGAGCGATTCTGGCCGAAAAGTTTCCCGGACGGCGCTACGGCATCATCACCGATGACCACGTCGCCGCCGCGCAATTGCCACGCCTGCTTGCAGCCCTGGACGCTGCCGGTCTCAGCCACAGCGAAATCATCCTGCCCGCCGGGGAGGCCAGCAAGTCTTGGGCCGTCCTGGGCCAGGCGGTCGAAGGCCTGCTCGCAGCACGCCTGGAGCGCGGCGATCTCGTGATCGCACTCGGTGGCGGCGTCATCGGGGATCTGGCCGGGTTTGGCGCTGCCATCGCCCGGCGCGGCATGGACTTCATCCAAATGCCCACCTCGCTGCTGGCCCAGGTCGATAGCTCGGTGGGCGGCAAGACCGGGATCAACTCGCCGCAGGGCAAGAACCTGATCGGCGCCTTCCATCAGCCCAGGCTGGTACTGGCCGACCTGTCGACACTCGACACGCTGCATCCCCGCCAGTTCGCCGCCGGCTATGCCGAAGTCGTCAAGTACGGCCTTATCGAGGACGAGCAATTTTTCTTCTGGCTTGAAGCCAACCAAGGCGAAATCTTCGCGGGCGGTCCGGCTCGCGGGGAAGCAGTCGCCCGCTGCTGCAGGCACAAGGCCCGCGTCGTCATCGAGGACGAAAAGGAGCTTGGCGTGCGCGCGCTGCTCAACTTGGGTCACACCTTCGGGCACGCGCTCGAAAAAGCCACCGGCTATGGCGATCGGCTCCTGCATGGCGAAGGCGTCGCCATCGGCATGGTGCTGGCCCACCAGTTCTCCGCCCGCCAGGGCCTTGCCCCATCCCAGGATACCGGCCGCATAGCCGCCCACTTGCACAAGGCGGGCCTGCCCACCAGATTAAGCGACATTCCAGGAGAACTGGGCTCCACCAAGGCTTTGATGGCGGCCATCGCGCAGGACAAGAAAGTGTCGCGTGGCGCCCTGACATTTATTCTGACCAGGGGGATCGGCCAGGCGTTTATCGAAAAAAACGTTGATCCAATGGCGGTTTCAACGTTTCTGGACGAGATGCGGACCTGATCCTTTGCCCCGGTGGGGGTGATGAGCAGCCGGGCAGGGCCTTCAATCTTGCCCTCTATTCATAATCCCCGCCAACCGGTAAAACCTCGATCGCCAGCGCATGCACCCGGTCCTTTAACTCCGCGTCCAGCGTTTCCATCACCATCCGGTGTTGCGCAACGCGGCTGATCCCGTCAAAATGACGGGTCGCGATTCTGACACGAAAATGGGTTTCACCACCTTCCCGCCACCCGGCGTGACCAAAGTGGCTGTTCGACTGGTCGATAACAGCGAGATATTCGGGTGCAAATCTGTCGGTGAGCTTGGCAATCAGGGTGTCTTTGACGCTCATGGCCGTCGAGCCTTCTGTTCGGTTTGGCTCTTAACTAGGCGAGAATGAAACTGTCGTCCAAGATTTTTGACTCCATTCGCATCAAGCCCCGCAAGGATGAAAAGCCGGCGCCGGCTGAACACGTCTGCGACTGGGAGGGCTGCGAGGCCCCCGGCGAATACAAGGCGCCCAAGGGCCATCGCTCGGAGGGGCAGTACCATTATTTCTGCCTCGAGCATGTCCGCCACTACAACACGGCGTTCAATTTCTTTGCCGGCATGGAAAAGGACGAGCTGGAACAGGCGCTGCACACGCCGCCCAAGGCGGAATCGCGGTCAACCTTTGCCACCGGCAATCCCCAGGTGCGCAATTCGCGCGCCGGTCGCGCCGCCGCATCGAGCCTGCGGCCCGGCGACAAATATGGCGATCCGTTCGGGGTGTTTGCCAAGTATCGCCACCGCCAGTCCCAGACGCCCGCCGCCGAGCGGGTCAAGCCGCTGCACGAGCAGGACCGCCGGGCGCTTGAAACCCTGGGTATTGTCGGCCACGCCAAGTCCGAGCAGATCAAGCAGGCCTACAAAACGCTGGTCAAGATCCACCACCCCGACGCCAATGGCGGTGATAAATCGTCCGAGGACCGCCTGCGCGCGATTATTGCTGCCTATTCCCACCTCAAGAAGGAGGGGTTCGTCGCCAAGTAGTTGCCACAAGGGACTGGAAGCGGCTCGTCATCGCCATGGCCCCCGTCGTCTCGCCCGGCGTGTCGAGCGATCCACCTCCCGGGCGCTCAAGCATGGAGCGCCGGTGCAGCCGCGCAGTGACGACGGGCAGCCCCTTTCATCGACCATGACTAATCCTGCGCCCGCGTCTACCCCCATCGTCACAATGCTGCTATAGAGCCTCCCGTCCGCCCCGCCTTCGATTTATCCCGCCAAGAGCTATGCCATGACTGAAACCGCCAATCTGCCCGACACCGAATATTCGGCCCGGGAATTGTTCGGCATTGACACCGACATGAAGGTGATGGGCTACACGCAAGCCAGCAGCCACGTGCCGCCGGTCGATCCCGATTACCTGTTTGACCGCAACACCACGCTTGCGATCCTGGCTGGCTTCCAGTTCAACCGCCGCGTCATGGTGCAAGGCTATCATGGCACGGGCAAATCCACCCATATCGAGCAGGTCGCGGCGCGGCTCAACTGGCCGCTGGTCCGGGTCAACCTCGACAGCCACGTCTCCCGCATCGATCTGGTCGGCAAGGACGCCATCGTGCTCAAGGATGGCAAGCAGGTCACCGAGTTCCGCGACGGCATGCTGCCCTGGGCCGTGCAAAACAACGTGGCGCTGGTGTTTGACGAATACGACGCGGGCCGTCCCGATGTGATGTTCGTGATCCAGCGCGTGCTCGAGGTCGCCGGCCGGCTGACCCTGCTCGACCAGAACCGGGTCATCGTGCCCCATCCCGCGTTCCGGCTGTTCTCCACCACCAACACCATCGGCCTGGGCGATACCTCGGGGCTCTACCATGGCACCCAGCAGATCAACCAGGGCCAGATGGACCGCTGGAGCCTGGTGACCACGCTCAATTACCTGCCGCACGACAAGGAAGTGGGCATCGTGCTGGCCAAAAACAAAAGCTATGGCGAGACCGACAAGGGCCGCAAACTCATCGGCAACATGGTGCGCCTGGCCGATCTCACCCGCTCCGCCTTCATCAATGGCGATCTCTCCACCGTGATGAGCCCGCGCGCCGTGATCACCTGGGCCGAGAACGCCCAGATCTTCGGCGGTGATATCGGCTTTGCCTTCCGGCTGACCTTTCTCAACAAATGCGACGAACTCGAACGCCCCGTGGTTGCCGAGTTCTACCAGCGTGTGTTTGGCGAAGATCTGCCCGAAAGCTCGGCCAACCTGGCCGTGACGGTATGATCCAGCCGCCCCCTCGTGGTTCGAGGGTCGCTTTGCTCCCACCTCACCATGAGGGTTGATACACCGCATCCAAGGTAGCCTTCATGGTGAGCTGCCTTGCCCTTGCAAAGCCTCGAACCACGAGGGCGTGGCAAAACAAGCCGCACTTTCTGGAATATGACATGGCACAGACACCGCGCAGCAAAGCCAACCGGCCCGACCAGACGCAGATTTTCAAATCCGCAATGGGCGCCACGGTGCGCGCCATCGGTGCCAAGCCCGATCTCGAAGTCACCTTCACCGCCGACCGTCCTCTGCTGACCTCGGACAAGGCCCGGCTGGCCAATCTGCCGCGCCTGCCGACCCGGCGCGACATCGCCATTGCGCGCGGGCAGGGCGATGCCATGGCAATGCGGCTCGCCAGCCACGATCCCGAAACCCACCGCAAGCGCTCCCCCGTGGACCCGCAAGCCCGCGCGGCGTTCGACGCGCTTGAGCAGGCCCGCGTCGAGGCGCTGGGCTGCGTGCGCATGCCCGGCATGGCCGGCAATATCGGGGAAATGCTGGAGGACCGCCTGTTTCGCGCCAATTTCGCCGAGGTGGACGACAGGGGCGACGCCCCGATTGCCGAGGCGCTCGGCCTGCTGCTGCGCGAAAAACTGGCCGGCGTTCCCGTGCCGCCCTCCGGGCATGCGCTGGTTGATCTGTGGCGCGCAGAAATCGAAAGCAAGGGCGGTAAATCCCTCGATCAACTGCTGCAGCGTTTTGAAAACCAGGACGAGTTCTCCAAGGCCGCCAAGGCGCTGCTGCGCGATCTCAATCTCGTGCCCGACAGCGAAATGAGCGATGCTGACGACAGCGACGATCAGGACGGCGAGGACCAGGAGCCCGAGAGCGGCGACAGCGCTGACAACTCCCCCGAACAGGGCGAGGGCGAAAACGATTCCCAGGACAGCGAACAGGACGAGCAGGCCGGCGATAGCGAGGAAACCGGCGATGTCGAAGGCATCGAGTCCGACATGGCCGACACCGACGAGGACGCCGCTGCCCAAGCGGGCGAAGACGCGCCCATGCCGCCCCCCGCCAAGGACGGTGGCACCCAGCTGTCCAACCAGTTCCAGTACAAGGTGTTCACCAGCAAGTTCGACGAGATCGTCAAGGCGGCGGAACTCTGCCCCGCCGACGAACTCGATCAATTGCGCTCGCTGCTCGACAAGCAGTTGGAGAATCTTGCCGGCGCCGTGGCACGGCTGGCCAACAAGCTGCAGCGGCGCCTGATGGCCAAGCAGAATCGCAGCTGGCAGTTCGATCTGGAAGAAGGCGTTCTGGACACGGCCCGCCTCACCCGCGTCGTTACCGACCCGATGCAGGCCCTCAGCTTCAAGGTGGAGAACGACACCGATTTCCGCGATACGGTGGTGACCCTGCTGATCGACAATTCCGGCTCCATGCGCGGCCGTCCGATCACCATCGCGGCGATCTGCGGGGATATTCTGGCCCGCACACTCGAGCGCTGCGGCGTCAAGGTCGAGATCCTGGGCTTTACCACCCGCGCCTGGAAGGGCGGCAAATCGCGCGAAGCCTGGCTCGAAGCCGGTCGCCCGGCCAATCCGGGCCGTGTCAATGACGTGCGCCACATCATCTACAAGGCCGCTGACGAGCCCTGGCGCCACGCCAGGCGCAATCTGGGCCTGATGATGCGCGAAGGCCTACTCAAGGAAAACATCGATGGCGAGGCGCTCGAATGGGCGCGCAAGCGCCTGATGGCCCGCCCCGAAGCCCGGCGCATCATGATGGTCATTTCCGATGGCGCGCCAGTCGATGATTCAACTCAAAGCGTCAATGCCGGCAATTACCTCGAGGCTCATCTGCGGCAGGTGATCGAAGAGATCGAGACCCGCTCCCCCATCCAGCTGGTCGCCGTTGGCATCGGGCACGACGTGACGCGCTATTACCGGCGTGCGGTCACCCTGCTCGATGCCGAGGAACTGGCAGGCGCGCTCACCGATGAACTAGCCGCCCTGTTTGATGAGGAACCACCTGCCCAAACCCGGCGGCGCGGGCGCCGATGATGCTCCGCTCCGCCCTTTCGATGGCGTTGCTGCTGACGGCAAGCTTGCCGGCGGGGGCCGTCGAAGTGACGGTGAGTGCGGCCTCCATTGTCCAGTTCGAACAGAGCGAACTCGATCAGCCTGCCGGCAAGCTGATTTTCCGCGGTGGCCTGGCGCTGGTCGCGCAGGACGACACCTTTGGCGGGCTCTCGGGCCTGACCTCCACCGGGCCCGGCCAGCAAGTCGTCTTCGTGACGGACCGCGGCAATTTCGTTTCCGGGCAACTGGCCTATGACGATGCCAATCGCCTGTTCGGCTTTATCGGCGTCAACATCGAGCCGATCCAGAACTCCCGTGGTGAGCCGCTGCCCCGGCAATACGCCAAGGACGCCGAAGCCGTCGATACGGTTTATCGCGAGGGCCTGCCGGTGGCTGTGCGGGTCGGCTTTGAAAACCTGACCCGCGTCGCCGACTTCGCCCTGGTCAATGGCACGCCGGTCGGTCCGGCCCGCGAAATCGCCATTCCGCAATGGCTGGGCGACACGCGGTCCAACGAGGCCCTGGAATCGGTGTGCATCGCGCCCCCCGCATCACCCATTGCCGGATCGACGTTGCTATTGTCCGAAAACGTGCTGGATGCCTCCGGCAATCACCGCGGCTGGCTATTGGGGCAAAACGACACCGGGCCGATCTCCTATGCCAATACGGCTGTGGTCAATCCCACCGATTGCGCTTTTTTACCCAATGGCGATCTGCTGGTGCTCGAGCGCGGCGTCTCGATGCTGAGTTTCGTCATGCACCTGCGCCGCATCCCGGCGGCCCAGGTGCGGCCCAACGCCCTGATGACGGGTGAATTGCTGCTCTCGGCCGGCGGCGGCTCCATCGACAACATGGAAGCGTTGATGGT
>JAQGJI010000042.1 GCA_028290685.1 Devosia sp.
AGCCGCTCGAACAGCGTGAATGCATCGGCGGTGGAGCCGGCAAAGCCGCCGATGACGGCGCCGCCAGCCAGGCGCCGGACCTTTCTGGCGCTGTGCTTCATCACGGTCTGGCCCATGGATACCTGGCCATCGCCAGCCACCACGACTTTGTTGCCCTTGCGCACGGAAACGATCGTCGTCCCGTGCCAGCCGGGGAATGAACTCTCACTCATTGGGGAAAATACTCCAGAACTGCTGAGTGATATTTAGGAGCGGCGGCAAGGAATGCAATGCGGGCGCCATAAGGCTCGGCCCGCGGCCCGGCCAGTGACCGGGCAGCAGGACAGCCCGGATCAAGGCCGATCCCGTTAAATCTCCACTTTTCCGGCAAGCGTTCCATCAGCGCCGATCCGGTAGACCGTTGGCTGCCCGGTAGCGATTTCCCGCTTGAGGATTTCATCGGGGGTCAGGCCCTCGATGGCCATCACCAGGGCCCGCAGCGAATTGCCATGCGCAGCGATCAGGATCGTCTTGCCCGCCTTTAGCTGGGGCAGGATTTCGCTTTGGTAGTAAGGCAGGGTGCGGGCGGCCGTGTCCTTGAGGCTCTCCCCGCCCGGAGGCGGTACATCAAAGGAGCGGCGCCAGATCAGCACCTGCTCTTCGCCCCACCTGGCGCGCGCATCATCCTTGTTGAGCCCGGCCAGATCGCCATAATCGCGCTCGTTAAGCGCCGTGTGCCGGATGATGGTGACATTGTCGATTCCCATCTCCTCGAGCATCAGATCAAGCGTGTGCTGGGCCCGGCGCAGGGCGGAGGTATAATAGAGGTCCGGCACGATGCCCTTGGCCTTGAGCGCCCGGCCGGTCGCCCTTGCCTCGCTCTCGCCCTGTTCGGTCAGGTTGGGATTGCGCCAGCCGGTGAAGAGGTTTTTGAGGTTCCACTCGCTCTGGCCGTGGCGCACGAGGATCAAAGTGCCGGTCATCTTGTTTCCCTTGAAAGTGTCGATTAAAGGCCGAGCACGTCGGCCATGGAATAAAGACCCGCTGGTTGCCCGGCGGCCCAAAGCGCAGCCCGGGCGGCGCCCTTGGCATAGATGGTGCGGTCCTGCGCGCGGTGGTTCAGCTCGATACGCTCCGACGGGCCGGCCAGAATAACCATGTGATCACCGATGACATTGCCGCCGCGCAGCGTGGCGAACCCGATCGTGCCGGGCTGGCGCACACCGGTATGGCCATCGCGCACCCGCACGGAATGGTCCTTGAGGGGGATGTTCCGGCCCCGCGCTGCCGCCTCGCCCAGCAACAGCGCCGTCCCGGAAGGTGCATCGACCTTCTGGTTGTGGTGCATCTCGAGGATTTCAACGTCGTATTCGGACAGGGCCGCAGCGGCTTTTTCCACCAGATCGGCCAGCAGCACCAGTCCCATGGAGAAGTTGCCCGATTTGACGATCCGGGCGCCCCCGCCCGCGGCCTGCCTGATGGCCGCATCGTCTGCCTGGGAACAGCCCGTCGTCCCGATGATATGAACCAGCCCCCGCTGCGCCGCCTTTTGCGCCAGGGCCACGCTTGCACCAGGCGCGGTGAAGTCGATGATGGCGTCGGCGCCCTCAAGGCACGCATCCATGTCAGCGCTGACAAGGACGCCTAACGGATCAAGGCCGGCAATGAGCCCGGCATCCCGTCCGATCGCTGCAGCGCCCGGGCGAACCAGGGCCCCATGCAGCACGAACCCCCTGGTGGCCGCAATGGCAGCGATATTGGCAGCCCCCATCCGCCCACCGGCACCTGCCACCACCACCCGTAAATCGGCCATCATTTCCATTCCCGTTCCGCTCCGGCTATAGCAGCGCCATGGCCAAACGCCAACAGCACTGCCCCAATGGCGTCAACATGCTAGGGTGTGTTGCGCCATAAAGGGGGGACAGCCAATTGACCATCACCAACGCCTTGGCCGGAATCGCGGTGGACGACATGAGCGAAGCTCTCGATTTCTACGAGCGCATGTTCGGCCGCCCTGCCGACGCCCGCCCGATGGGCGATGTGGCCGAATGGAAACTGCCCGGTGGCGGCTGGGTGCAACTGCACACCGATGGTGATCGCGCCGGAGCCTCGTGCCTGACGCTGATCGTTGATGACCTTGCCGAGGAACTGGGCCGGCTCAGCCTGCAGGGCATGATGCCGGTGGCCAAGTCGGTCGGCGACTTCTTCAAAACCGCAAAGTTCCGTGATTCGGATGGCAACCAGATCATCTTCAGCCAGCCGCAGCCGGGAACGTACTAGCCTTGTTCTTCTGGCCCTTGGCTGGACCAGCCGGGTCGTGAGCATGGCTGAAGCTGCAGCGATTGCAGCGGCTACACCCGCCTGAGCTGTACGTCCTCGATGCGATGGTCGCCGCCCTTTTTGAGCACAAGGTCCGCCCGGCCGCGCGTGGGCAGCACGTTGTCGAGCAGGTTTGGCAGATTGATCGTGCGCCACACCATGCGCCCGAAATTTCCCGCCTCCTCCTCGCTCATCTCGGCAAAGCGGCGGAAAAAGGAACTGGGATCCCGGAATGCCGTTTCGCGCAGCTGGAAGAAGCGCTCCATGAACCAGGTCTCGAGGTCCTCGGTCTCGGCGTCGATATAGATCGAGAAATCGATGAAGTCGGAGGCGAACAGGATGGGCTTGCCCGTGCGCGGCAACTCGCCCGGTTGCAAGATGTTGAGCCCTTCGACGATCAGGATATCGGGCCGGTCGATGATGATCTCGCTGCCCGGCACGACGTCATAAACCAGATGCGAATAAACCGGCACCGCGACATTGCCCTGGCCCGACTTGATGTCGGCCAGAAACTGCACGAAGCGCGCACGGTCGTAGCTTTCGGGAAATCCTTTGCGCTCCATGATGCCCCGCTCGGCAAGCACCGCATTGGGGTAAAGGAACCCGTCAGTGGTCACCAGATCCACCTTGGGGCTGGATGGCCAGCGCTGCAGCAGGGCCTGCAGGATGCGGGCGGTGGTGGATTTGCCGACCGCCACCGAGCCCGCAACGCCGATGATGAAGGGAACTTTGTGGTCTGGCGTTGCCAGGAACCGGGTCGATACGCCGTGCAGATGCTGGATCGCCTCGACATAGAACGACAGCAGGCGCGTCAGCGGCAGATAGGTTTCTTCGGCTTCCTGAAGCGAGATCGGATCGCTTAAGGTGCGCAGCCGTTTGATGTCGGCCCCCGTCAGCGTCATCGGCTCATCGGCGCGCAGGGCGCTCCACTGCGCCTTGGTGAAATGGTGGTAGGGCGCCAAGACCGGGGGGCGCTTGGCCATCAGCCGCGCTCCTTGCGAGCAGCTTTTTCCGCGAGGCCCGACAGGGCGGTGCGATTGTCGAGCTCATCCATCACTTCGGCCAGGGGGGTGCCGGCAGCCTTGAGCACCACCAGCAGATGGTAGAGCACATCGGCCGCTTCCTTGACCAGTTCGGCCCGATCGCCCCTGACTGCCGCAATAACGGCTTCGACAGCTTCCTCGCCCAGCTTCTGCGCGCATTTTTCCATGCCGCGAGCCAACAGCTTGGCGGTGTAGCTCTCGTCCGCAGAGGCTCTGGCGCGTAAGGCAATGCGCTGTTCGAGTTCTTCCAGATTCATGGTCTTGGCCCATCCCCTACCGCCCCATCCATCCGGACATTGACCCCGTGATCGCGCAGATAGCGCTTGGCCTGCCCGATGGTGAACGTGCCGAAGTGAAAGATCGACGCCGCCAGCACGGCGCTGGCATGGCCTTGGGTTACCCCGTCAACCAGGTCCTGCAGCGAGCCAACCCCGCCCGAGGCGATGACCGGCACTTCGACCGCATCGGCAATGGTCCGGGTCAGTGACAGATCGAAACCTGATTTCGTGCCGTCGCGGTCCATGGAGGTGACAAGCAGCTCGCCCGCGCCGCGCTCCACCATGCGGGCAGCAAATTCCACCGCATCAAGCCCGGTCGGCCTGCGTCCGCCATGGGTGAAAATTTCCCACTCGGAAGGGTGATCGCTTCCGGCGCCCGGGGCCGGACGCTGCTTGGCGTCCACCGAAACCACGATGCACTGGTTGCCGAACTTGTCGGCGGCCCGGGCAATGAAGTCGGGATCGTTCACGGCCGCTGAGTTGATCGCGACCTTGTCGGCCCCCGCCAGCAGGAGCTTGCGGATATCTTCGATGGTGCGCACGCCCCCGCCCACCGTAACCGGCATGAAGCAGTGTTCAGCCGTGCGGGCCACAACATCGAAAATCGTGTCCCGGCCTTCATGGCTGGCGGCGATATCAAGAAACGTCAGCTCGTCCGCGCCGGCTGCGTCATAGGCCATGGCCGCTTCCACGGGATCGCCCGCGTCGCGCAGATCGACAAATTGCACGCCCTTGACGACGCGGCCGTTCATCACGTCGAGGCAGGGGATCAGCCGGGTCTTGAGCGTCATGGCGCAGCTTTCAGCACAGCCAGGGCTGTTCGTGGATCGATCCGGCCATCATAGAGGGCGCGCCCGGAAATCGCCCCTTCCAGAACGCTGAACTGCGGCTGCGTCATCCGCTCGATATCGGCCATGGAGGCCAGCCCGCCCGAGGCGATCACGGGGATGGAGGTCGCCCGCGCCAGCTCCAGCGTCGCATCCCAGTTGATGCCCGCCAGCACCCCATCGCGATCGATGTCGGTATAGATGATTGCCGCCACGCCCGCCCCTTCAAAACGCCTGGCCAACTCGATCACCGACAGCTCGGAGGTTTCCGCCCAGCCTTCCACGGCAACCATGCCGCGGCGCGCATCGATGCCAACCGCCACCTGGCCGGGAAACCGCTTCGCGGCTTGCTTGACCAGGTCCGGATCGCGGACCGCCACCGTGCCCAGGATCACCCGCGCCAGCCCCTTGCCGAGCCAGCTTTCCACGTGCTCGAGGGTCCTGATGCCCCCACCCAGTTGCACCGGGAACTGCACAGCCTTGAGGATGGCTTCCACTGCCGCTCCATTGCGGCTCTCGCCGGCGAAGGCTCCGTTGAGGTCCACGACGTGCAGATACTGAAACCCCTGGTCCTCGAACGCCTTGGCCTGCGCCGCGGGATCGTCGTTGAACACCGTGGCTTGCTCCATGTCGCCCAGCTTGAGGCGTACGCACTGCCCGTCCTTGAGGTCGATGGCAGGAAAAAGGATCACGGCGTCCACCTCAGGAAATTTTCGATCAACTGCAGCCCGAGCGCTTGCGATTTCTCGGGGTGGAACTGCGCCCCGAACATATTGTCCCGCCCCACGCAGGCGGTCACCGCCCCACCATAATCGGTGGTCGCGACGCGCATCGCATCGCTTTGCGTCACCAGGTGATAGGAATGAACGAAATAAGCGTGCAGTCCATCGGGACCGTCCGCAATGCCGGCCAGCAGCGGGTGCGGGCGGCCGATGGACAGGGTATTCCAGCCCATATGGGGAATTTTGAGGCCCGGTTCGCTGGGCCGGATCCGCTCAACCGTGCCAGCAATCCAGCCCAGCCCCGGCGTTATCGCCTTTTCGCGGCCTTCGCTGGCCATGAGCTGCATGCCGACGCACACGCCAAGGAAGGGGGTTCCGCCCCCGATAACCTTTTCCTCCAGCACCTCGACCATGCCCGCCACTGCATCCAGACCCCTCTTGCAATCGGCAAAGGCCCCGACGCCCGGCAGCATGATGCGGTCGGCCTTGCGGACCTGCTCTGGGTCTGCGGTAACAAGGATATCGACATCGCCCACGGCCGCAGCCATGCGCTCAAAGGCCTTGCTCGCCGAATGCAGATTACCCGCGCCGTAATCGATGATTGCTACAAGGCTCATCGCAGGGCCTCCAGCTGGGCCAGATCCGGGCTGGCAGCGATGCGTTCGCCGCGATAGGTCCAGCCGCGCCACCTCAGGGCGTGCCGGCGCAGTCCTGGTGCGGCAAGACCGAGCCAGATCGACCCCAATCCGTACAGCAACAGGGCTGCCGCACTGCCGATAAAGCTTGCAAGCACCACAAGCGCTGCAACGCCAAGCAGCCAGGCGAGAGTTTCCAGCCACAGCCCGCGCAGCAGCAGAAAGACCGGTGGCAACAGCGCAGCCAGCCAGCTGAACTGTTCAGCCACCGGCTTTGGCAGCAGGGCCTTGCCAGGCTGCGGATCGAAGATAGCGTAGAGGGTCACCAGACGCTCCAAAAATTCGATGTCACCCGGTGTTTGATCCGGGATCCATCTCGAGATCTCAGGTTGGGGCCCCGGCCCAAGTCCGGGGTGCCACCGCGTTTGTTGAGGCAATAGTGCAAAAGCCTCCAAAGCGGAAGCCCGGCTGCGTCGGCCTCAGAGCGTGCCCTTGGTGCTGGGCACCCGGTCGGCCGTGCGTGGGTCGATCTCGACTGCGTCCCGGAGCGCCCGCGCCACCGCCTTGAACATGGACTCGGCCAGATGGTGGTTGTTGTCGGCGTAAAAATTCTCGATGTGCAGCGTGATGCCGGCATTGATGGCAAAAGCCTGCCAGAACTCGCGGAAAAGCTCGGTATCCATCTCGCCCACCTTGTCGCGGTCGAACAGGGCGCGGAACACCAGAAACGGGCGCCCCGATATGTCGAGCGCTGCCCGGGTCAGCGTGCCGTCCATTGGCAGATCGGACGAGCCATAGCGGCGAATACCCTTTTTCTCGCCCAGCGCCTGCCTGATGGCCTGGCCCAGGGCAATGCCCACGTCTTCTACGCTGTGGTGAAAATCGATGTGCAGATCGCCCTTGCAGCGAACGTCCATGTCGATCAGCGAATGGCGCGACAGCTGGTCCAGCATGTGATCGAAAAAGCCGATCCCGGTCGCCATGGCGTGAGCGCCAGTGCCATCAAGGTTCACCGAAATTTCGATTTCGGTTTCGTTGGTCTTGCGGGCAATGGTGGCGGTGCGCATAAGCAGTCTCCGGACAATGCGGCTCGCTTAGCATTTATCCGTGAAGGCATAAAGATTGCATTGCAGCCGGCGATGCCTGCGCCTGCCGCGGCAAACGGGGGTTGAACAGGAGTTTAGCCGGCCCGCTTACGGGGCTGCCGAAATCACCCCGGCTTCCCAGCCCAGAATCGCACGCTTGCGCGGAACGCCCCAGTGATAGCCGGTCAGCGCACCGGTGCTGCCCACGACCCGATGGCATGGCACGACAAAGGAAATCGGGTTCCTGCCCACGGCGGCCCCGACCGCCCGCGAGGCAGAGGGCTTGCCGATATGATTGGCCACACCTTGGTATGTCGCCGCTTGGCCGAGCGGGATCTTGAGCAGGGTTTCCCAGACCTTGACCTCGAAATCGGTGCCAATCAGCACGATGCGCACCGGTCGATCGGCCAGCCATTGCCCCGGATCGAAGGCCTGCGCCGCCAGAGGAGCAATATGGGCGTCGTTGCGGATGAAGCGGGCATTGGGCCAGCGATGGGCCAAATCTGCAAACGCCATGTCGACGCTGGTGTGCTCATCGGCAAAACCAATGCCGGAAAGACCGTATTCAGTGGCGGTGAGCACTGCCGTGCCGAAAGGCGAAAGGGCGGTGCCCCAGATCATGTCCAGCCCCGCGCCCCCGCTCCGGAACATGCCGGGCGGCATGGCTTCGTAGGCGACAAAGAGCTCATGCAGACGCGAGGTGGAGCTCAGGCCCACCTGGTAGGTGGTATCGAGCACGCTTTGCTTTTGGCGCAACAATGACTTGGCATGATCAAGCGCCACTGCCTGGGCAAAGCTTTTCGGGCTGAGCCCGCACCAGCGCCGAAACAGCTCCGTCAGTTGCCGCTCGGTAAGGCCCAGGGACAGGGCAAAGCCTTGCAGGTCAGCGATATCGGGGCCGTGTTCGCTCAGATACCGAATGGCAGCCCGGATCATGTCATAATCGGACGCAATACTGCTCAGCTGGTTCATCGAAACACCCATTCATCCGGAATGAAGGTGTAAAAGAGACAGCGTTGCAAGGCGACCCGGTTTTAGCCGTCAGCCAGCAGAACGAGCCTTGCGCAACGCCGTACCGAGCGCCTTGGCAAAGCTCGACTTGTCGTCGCTGTGCAGAAAAACCCCCACTTCGAGTTCGTCCTTGCCCGAGCGTATCCTGATGGCAACCGTTTTCTCATCGGCGTCACGCTCGAGCACCAACCGCGCCGTCCGGGGATTGAACCGGCGCAATGTCCGAACGCCATTCGCATCGGTTCCAACCCACTCCAGCTGGTCATGCCAGAGCGTAACCTGCTCACGCTTTTTCCCTTCTCGCAGCGAGAGATAAAGCGCGCTGCCAATGGCCACAACGGTTGCCAGCATCAGGGCGGCGATCGGCCAAAGCCCGATGGAGGCCAGGGCGAGCCCCGGCAGCAGGGCAAACACCAGGCAAAGACCGCTTACCAGTGCGACCCCGCGGGGACTGAGCGAGCGGTGCGGTGTGAGCCGTGCCGAAAACAACGGCTGCGTGGTTGTGGCTTGCATTGGCATGGTGGCCTCTCCGGCGCTAACTATAATCGCAGAAGCAGGATGGAGAAAATGGTCCACCCCAAAAAAGTGAAGAGCCTGAGCACGGCCGAAGTTGCATCAATTTTCCAGCGTTTTTCGCAGATCGATCCCGAGCCCAAGGGCGAACTCGAATATGTGAACGCCTTTACCCTGCTGGTGGCGGTGGTGTTATCGGCCCAGGCCACCGATGCGGGGGTCAACAAGGCGACCCGCCGGCTGTTTGAATTGGCTCCCTCGCCTGCGGCCATGGTGGCGCTTGGACAGGCCGTGATCGAGGAGCACATCAAGACCATCGGCCTGTACCGCACCAAGGCGAAAAACGTCTTTCTGCTGAGCCAGCTTCTGCTGGAGCGGCACAATGGCGAGGTTCCCGCCGAGCGCGAGGCCCTGGAGGCGTTGCCCGGCGTGGGCCGCAAGACCGCCAATGTGGTGCTCAACATCTTCTTTGGGCAGCCGACCATGGCAGTGGATACCCATGTCTTTCGCGTCGGCAACAGGACGGGCATGGCGATCGGCGCCAATCCGCTCCAGGTGGAGCAGAAACTGCTCAGGATCGTGCCGCAGGACTATCTGCTGCATGCCCATCACTGGCTGATCCTGCATGGGCGCTATATCTGCAAGGCACGCACGCCCCAATGCTGGCAGTGCCCGATCGCGCAATGGTGCCGTTATGAGCCCAAGACGCCGCCGCCCAAGGCCGCCTGCCCGCTCAGCTAAGGCCATAGCCGCGCGCCATGGCCGCAGCAAACGCCGGTATCAGCAGCAAAAACAGGGCCTGCAGGTGCACGAACCGGCGGCTGGTGCCGATCTCGGCTGCCAGCGGCGTATAGGCCGGAACTCGGCGGCAAACAGCCCGACCAGAGAAAACACCGCCAGATGATGCGCAATCGCAAGGATCAGACTGGCGCCCATTTGCGTGTCTTTCAAATGTATGTTACTGCTGCTTACATTGTTTCTGCAAAGTAAACTATGTCAACTTCACCAAGCCTGTCTTACCACCATGGCGATCTTCGCCGGGCGCTGCTCGAAGCCGCGCTGGTCATCCTGGAGCGCGAAGGCGAAGCGGGCGTGCAGCTGCGGGACCTGGCACGGGCCGTGCACGTCTCCCCGGCCGCGCCCTATCGTCATTTCGACAGCCGGGCGGCGCTGCTTGAGGCCTTGGCGGTGATCGGTTTTCAACGCTTCAGCCGCAAGCTGGAGGACGTCGCCGCCAGCGGGCCAGCAGAGACGGGAATGCCTCTGGGCCATGCCTATGTTCGGTTTGCGCTGGATAATCCCGGGCTGTTCCGGCTGATGTTTTCATCCCAACTGCGCAAGGACAATCGGCCGGGCCTGCGGATGGCGGCTGATGCAGCTTTTGCGACCCTTCGCCATGTCATGGGGGGAAATACCCAAGGCCAGCGCAACGCAGCCATTTCCCAATGGGCGCGAGTGCATGGCCTTGCCGTGCTGTTGCTCGACCGGCACATCGCTTTACCCGATGGCCAAGACGTGGAACAGCTGATCGCCGGTGTGCTGGCGCAGCCTTAACGTATTGGACCTGTTACAAGGTCGTGGGAACCGGGGTCAAACCACTTGGACGAGACACGATTTTACATTGCCGGTGCGCGCTTTGACGCCCCCGTGCTGGCGCCGGGGCTTTATGTGGTGGCAACGCCGATCGGCAATCTGCGCGATATCACCATCAGGGCGCTGGAAACGCTGGCCGCAGCCTCGGTGATCCTGTGCGAAGATACGCGCATGTCAGCACGGCTGCTTGACCATTACGGGATCACGGCTCGGCGCATTGCGCTGCATGAGCATAATGAACGGGCCAAGGCCGAGG
>JAQGJI010000047.1 GCA_028290685.1 Devosia sp.
CGCTGCCGGTCATTTTCAGAACCAGATCGGCAAGCTCACCAATCGTGAACTCGCCCGGATTGCCGATATTGACCGGTACTCCCGGATTGGGGCTGACGTTCATCAGGCTGACGAGCCCGGCGACCAGATCGCTGACATAGCAAAACGAGCGGGTCTGCTGGCCCGAGCCGTAAATGGTCAGCGGCTCGCCGCGCAAAGCTTGCACGATCAGGTTCGAAACGATCCGCCCGTCGCCAGGGCTCATGCGGGGACCGTAGGTATTGAAGATACGAACGACGCGCGCATCGACGCGCCCCATCCGCAGCATGTCAAAGCACAGGGTCTCGGCCGCGCGCTTGCCCTCGTCATAGCAGGCCCGCGGTCCCGTGCAGTTGACGTGGCCCCAATAGTCCTCGTGTTGCGGATGCTGCTCGGGATCGCCATAGACTTCGCTGGTCGAGGCCTGCAGGAAAGCTGCCCCGTGGCGCTCGGCCATGTTCAGCAGGTTGCCGGTACCCACCACGCTGGTCATCATGGTGCGCACCGGATCGGCCTGGTAGTGGGGCGGGGAGGCAGGGCACGCAAGATTATAGATCTGGTCCAGCGGCTCCTCGATTGCCAGCGGGTCGCAGATATCGCCCTCCACCAGCTTGAAGCCCGGATGATTGTCCAGCGGGCGCACATTGGCTGCGGACCCGGTCTGGAAGTTGTCGAGGCAGATGACCTTGTTGCCTTGCCCGAGCAGCACGTCGCACAAATGGGAGCCAACAAAACCCGCGCCGCCCGCCACCAGAACAGTCTTGGCTGTGATGTCTTTGGTCATTGCTTTATCCCTTTTGGGCAACTCGGCGGGGCATTTGCCGATCAAGGCCCAGCATGGCGATCAGTTCTCCCGACCGCGATGTCGAATTGTGCTCGGCCAGGACATACCGGCGCGCCGATATGGACAAGGCCGCCCGCTGCGCCTCGCTCGTGTTGCGCAGCGTGCTGACGACATCCCCGGTTTGCCGCGCCAGGATAATCGCCTCGCCGGGGGGCAGCAGGTGCTCGATACCATCCCAGACATCGCTGATGACCGGTGTGCCACACGCCGCCGCCTCGAACAGGCGCACGCTGGGCGACCAGCCTGCAGCGATCATGTCGGCCCTGGTCACGTTGAGCGTGAAGCGCTGGCGATTATAAAAGGAGCGGTGCTCCGATGGCGGCAGATGCTCGATACGCTCCACGTTTGGGGGCCAGGCTATGCTGTCGGGAAATTGCGGTCCGGCCACCACGAAGCGCATGTTCGGCAATTGCCGGGCCGGCTCGATCAGCAGCTTCTCCAGCGTCGGCTGGCGGTCGGGGCTATAGGTTCCAAGATAGCCCAGGTCCCACCGCGGCGCTTCCCCGGTTGGCTGATAGCAATCGGCATCGACCGAGCAATAAAGGGCCTGTGCCGAGCGGGCGCCGAATTCCTGCTCCAGCTGCTCCAGCACGGGTCCTCCCGAAAAGGAGAAATAGGTGTCGAACAACCGGATCTGGCGACGAGCGAGGTATTCCTCATCATGGCGTCCCAGCTTGGCGAGGGTAACCGGGGTGTCGATGTCGTAAAAGCAGAACTGGTTGAGGGACAAGCGATGCAGAGCATCGATCACCTGAACGCCCTGGGGCACATAGGAGCCGACGATGACAGCGCCTGCGCTTTGCAGAACCGGCGAGAACCGCGTCAGCAGATCGTCGATCCCGCTATAGTATTGCAGGGTGCAGAATTCCGGATCGGGCAGGTCGCGATTGCTGGCATACCAGGGCACGTCGCGCTCAAGAAACAGCACGTTCTGCCCATGCTTGTGCAAACCGCTGATAAGCGCGCGAAACGTCGTTGCGTGCCCGTTGCCCCAGGAGGACGACAACGACAATCCCAGGATCACGATGTCATAAGGCGCACTCATTCGGCTGCCTCGACATGGTGGCGTGCCGATGAGCGGAAAATCCTGTCAGCCTCGATGGCGCGATGGGTATAAGTATGCTCCCGCAGGACCCGCTCCAGGGCAGCCTGGCCGATCTGGCGCGCCCGCTCGGGCGTCAGTTCCGCCATGATGGCAGCGACGTCCTTGCCGTCCCGGGCGACCAGGATTTCCTCACCGGGCGCCAGAAACAGCGAGATACCCTCCCAATGGTCGGTAATCAGGCATGCTCCCGCTCCCGCCGCCTCGAACACCCGCGTGGCGGGTGAAAAGCCGATTTCAGCCATGCTGGCGCGGGAAATGTTGAGCACTGCCTTTGGCGTCACATTGAAGGCGTTGTGATCGGCAGTGCCGACATGGCCCAGATAGGTGATGTTGGTGGACATGGGCTTGTCGCCCCAGCCTGATCCGCCCAGCACAAAATGCTGCGACGCGGTTCGCGCCGCCGGCTCAAGAAAGAACTCCTCGACCCGCGCTTCACGATCGGGCAGCCGGTTACCCAGAAAGCCCAGATCGCCCTGAAACCGCTGCTGCGCCGGCACCGGGTGATGGGTCAGGGGGTCAAGGGCATTGTAGATCGGCACGCAACCCTTGGCGCCCATTGCGCGATAGGCGCTGATGACAGGCTCGCCGCCGCCATAGGTGAGCACGAGATCGATCGATTGCAGCGCCCGGCGCAGGGGGTGATCGGGCTGGGCGCGCAATTGGGCCAGCGTTGCCGGCGCATCCACATCCCAGAAGATTTTCAGCGCGCCGGGGCTGGCCGCGCGCAGCACCTGATCGAGCAGCAGGTCGTCCTCGAAGCCGACCCCGCTCGCCTTGATCACGATATCGGCCGAACCCGCCTGGGCCGCCACGCGCTTGAGGGCGTCCACCGTGCCTTCGTAGACCACGACGCGGCACCAGTCGGGCGGATCGATATCGCGGTTGTTTTGCCGGTCATAGACATCGGGCTCAAAGAAGGTGATGTCATAGCCCTTCTGGCTCAGCGCGCGCAGCATGCCCCGATAATAGGTGGCCGCGCCGTTCCAGTAGGCTGACAGCAGGCTCGATCCGTAAAACGCAATTCTCATTGGGCAGCCTCCAGGGCATCGATCTGATCGGTGACGCGGGCGCTGCCCACCTGGCTCAAAATGAACAGCAATTCGTCCACCCGGTGCCGGCAGGTGTGGCGGGCGCGGATGGTCTGCAGCCCACTCTGCACCAGGCTGCGTACAAGGG
>JAQGJI010000092.1 GCA_028290685.1 Devosia sp.
TCGTGAAGGGAATGGATCCCACCATTCCCTATGAGACCTATGTATCGCCTGAGGGTCCACTAGCCGATATCGCGGACGTGAACCAAAACTATCTGTCGTTGCTGGTGGACCATGCTCGGAGCCGCAACAAGCGCGCAGTCATTGGCTGCACACGCAGCATCGGCAGAGTTGCGGGCATTCGTCGGGCTTTGGGTGGTACCCACATTTTTCTTCATCGCCCGCTGTTATCGCAGTGGCTTTCCTATGTGGAGCAGCACGATAAAGGCGAATCCTACTTTCTGGATTCGATCGGGCGGATCGTCGTCCAATCGTCCGGACACAACCCCTTCATGGCGGCGCTGAAGGATCGCCACTGGATCGGCCGCGACGCGGAAGGCAACTTCATGGGCTTCAGAGATCCTCGTGAGGCGGAAACCGTCTTCCTGCTCATTCACCTTTACTTTTATGCCTTTTCCAAGCTGTCGGCCAATTTCTCGATCTCGACGCGCCGCCTTGGTCGAGGCGGGCTCTACAACTTATTCTGCTCGTCATATCTAAGCTTTAAATCAAGAAACCGGATCGAGCTGTCCGACTTTCGCGATCGCATTCACAATGGGTACTGGGACGCTGGCGTGGACATAAAGAATTCTCTGGACTTACTAGGACATCATTTGCCACCCGAGGCCGACCACGGGTTCGTGGGCCACCTGATCGCCGAGTACGATAGTGATTTAGATACTTTCCGCAGCGCTATCAGCACCGGGAAGGAGAGGGGCATCGCATGAGACTGATACCTACGCGTCTGCGCCTCAAGCTCGGTCTGCTCTGCCGGCTGCCGCGCGAAGCCTACTACACGCTCTCGGGCTGGCGGTTCAAGGATCTCAAGGATCATATCGAAGGCGGTGTGGCACAGGACCATGACGTCGCGCTCACCATGCACGCGCTGGAAACGGTGCGGCTTGCGGGTATCGATGCCCGCCCGTTTTCCCAAACCAAGGTTGCTTTGGTGACCTGCCTGCCGCCTGACGAAAGTGGCATCGCTAACTTCTCGTTCGAGCATCTCGCACAGTTCGACGAGCCGATTGCCGTGTTCTCGCAAGTGCGTGACGTAGAGCGCCATTTCTACAACTCGGCTTTCTTGTCGCGGAGTTCGAAGGGCAACGTATCGCTGTATCCAATGAGCAGCCTCTTGGGCATGCATGCTTTGCTCGATTTCGAGAAGATCGTCTTTGTGATTGGCAACTCGAACCACAATATTGAGGCATTTCGACACATCGAAAAGCTTGCTGCTCTGGGGGTGTCCGACCGGATCGTTTGTTATCTGCATGATCCATGCTGCCTCAACGTCGCCCAGACAAGCAAAAGGCTGTCTGATGGCGAATTTGCTAGCTATATCGGCCGCATTTATGCCGACAAGAGTACCCCCACCGCATTTCGAGACAGATGGCACCTGCATGACAGTCTGGTCGCCAAGGGCATTTACGGCATCCGGGCGCTCTACGAAGCTGGTGCGCAGGCCTTCATCGTCAATTCCAAGTTTGCCAAGCGACTCATCGAGGCTGACCTGACGACAGCGCAGCGCGAACGAGCAAAGATCGACGTGCTCTTCCACCCTGTATTGACCCTCAAGCAGGATGTGGCCGGTATCGTGCCGGAAGCCCGAACGGTGGGAACATTCGGTGCAGCGGCCTGGGCCAAGGGGACCGATGTGGTGCTCGAAGCGGTTGAAAAGCTTAATGCGCGCGGACGCCCCACAAACCTGATCATTGCCGGCTACGATGCCAAGCGGTTTGTCGAAAACATCTACGGCCGCAATGTTCCAGGTTGGCTGAGTTGTGAAGAACCCGCTACCGAACTGGGGCTGCAGCTACAGATGGCCCGCTGCGATCTTGCGATCCAGCTGCGGCGTACAAGCCTAGGGGAAAGCAGCGGCGTGGTTCCAACGTTGATCGGATTGGAAAAGACAACGATCGTTTCGCCCATCGGGGCATTTTCAGAGTATGGTGACGCAGTCCACTACGTTCGCGGTTATGACTCTGAAGATTTGGCGAAGGCCATCGAGACTATCGAAGGGACGACCTCTCCCGCGATGAAAAAATACAATAATTCTCATACGATCGCCAAGTTCAACAAGAAGCTGTTGGGTTTTCTCGGCATCAGTTCGAAAATTGCGAACAAAAAGATTGCTGTCTACGGGGCATGTCACTCCGAGGCGCTCCGGCACTATATTGATGAGCGATTTGATCAGAAAGAAGCTGCCGTTGTTGGTATGAGGCCTTATTACGATCTGGGCGACAAGGAGATCAGCAAGTTTAAGAAGAACCTTGCCCCAGGCCTGGACTGGTTCATCTACCAACCCATTTCCGAAAACGCTCGTGGTCTGGACTACGCTACGGCGTCGATCCTGCCGCATTTGGGAGAGAACACCCGGACCATCCGATTTTCCTACCCGCATTTTGAACTTTACAATCCCTTCTCGGTCTCGCGCGTAGACGGGTTGCCGCCGAGCGAAGAACGCTATATCGACTACGCCGTAGGCGCCCTAGTCATGCAGGGTTTTAAGGGCGAGGATATCATCCGGCGATATCACAGCGCGGCGGTTATCGAGCCGTTCGCGGATAGATTGCTCGATTGGGCGATCTCAAGCCTTAAGGAACGTGAAGATCGGACGCTGCCAGGAGACCAGGCGCCGGAGATAAAGTGCTCGGAGTACATCAAACAGCATTTCCGCGAAACGCGGCTCTTTGCCTGCATGAATCACCCGACCAATGCGCTGCTTCTGCCCATGTTCGAGGATATCGTCTCGCATATGGATATCGGAACGGGTGGCAATACCGATTTCGACAATGAATTGCTGGCCGACACCCTGATCCCGATCCCCGACTATGTGCGGAAAGCCTTCGATCTGCAGTTTCCAGTCGAAAATATCTTCAAGCTGAGGGGGCAGACGCTCTCCCTGGCGGAATATGTGCGCCTGTACGAGATCTATTTTGCGGGTGCCGATGTGACAAGCATCAGGGCGGCCATCGAACAACTGGCGATGTCCCGGCCTTGGTTCGAGGCGCTGCTCAAGCCGAACGAGTGAGCGCCTGATAGCCATGAAAGCAGCTGGAGCGTCTGAAGGGGCGGCGGACACCGCCATCTACCACGACTACTTTGCCATCAGGGGCGGGGGCGAGCGTCTCGTGCTCGATCTGGCCAATGGCCTAGATGCCGACCTAATCTTTGGCTTCCGCGGACCGGAGAGCTATGGCCTGGGCGAATTTCCGGCCAAGCACCGCGAGCTTGCTGTTGCCCGGCTGGGTGCTATTAAGGGCATGATGCCACTGGCGCTCTACCAGCGGTTCAGGTTGGAGCGTGAGCGCGCAAACAACTATCCTGTCCGCATTTTCAGCGGCGTCGCAGCGCCCTTTGCGGCGCCCGAGCCATCCGATCGCGGATTAAACGTGTTCTACTGCCATACCCCCCCGCGCTTTCTCTATGACCAGAAGGCGTTTCTGTCCCGTCGTAGCGGTCCGATCCGGCGCATTGGCATGGCAACGATCGGACCATGGTTCCAAAGCGCTTATGAGCGTGCGGTTGGGCGGATGGATGTGATCGTCGCCAACTCCGAAAATATCCGTCGTCGCGTCAAGACTTATCTGGGTCATGATAGCATGGTGGTCTATCCACCTGTCGATACGGCCAACTTTCGCTGGGCGCCAGCGCAGGGCTACTATCTATCAACCGCCCGCCTGACCCCGCTCAAGCGTATCGGTCTCATTGTCGAGGCCTTCCGGGGCATGCCGGACAAACAATTGGTCATCGCATCGGGCGGAGATCAGCAAAACGAACTGCGGGCGCTTGCAGGCAACGCTCCCAATATCCGCTTCACGGGCTGGACCACCGACGCGCAATTGCGCGATCTTGTCGCCGGTTGTATCGCCACGATCTATATCCCAATCGAGGAAGATTTCGGCATGTCCCCAGTCGAGTCCATGGCGGCCGGCAAGCCGGTCATCGGTGTGGCGGAAGGTGGCCTGCTTGAAACGATAGTTCCCGATGAAACCGGGCTGCTTGTGCCGGCTGACCCGTCGTCTGGTGATATCATCGCGGCTGTCCAAACGCTATCGCCGCAAGTGGCGCTTGGAATGCGGTATGCGTGCGAGGCGCGTGCGCAGGTTTTCAGCCGCGAGAAGTTCATGGAACGCATGGCGGACGTGATCGCACGGTACCGCCGCGGCTGACTACAGTTGTGTGCTGGAAATTATATCGACCTAGTTCGAGGTCTTTTCGAATAGGGTTTGAACCAGAGCAATAGTGCCGCGGTCGTAGTTGTTCTATGAATGCGGCGTGCCCTTCGGCGTGGCAGTTTTGTGGGCGAAGCCGAGTTGTCGGTCCAAGGCTGCAAAATTGTCGGTGAGATGCTCAAATCTGAGCATCGTTTCCATGTAAGTTGAGATCGGCTCGCCGGGCGACAGACAGATCAAGTAGCGCTGCGTATGCTGCTGCTTAATCAGGCCGATGAAGTCATGCTTGCTGAAATTGGTGCTGATCTCTTCAGCGACCCGGTGTGGTGCAAAGACGGGACCATCAGTCGATCATATGGATCGCGGGGGATGGCTAACTTGTTGAGCCCGTTGGAATTCTCGTGCGGGAGCGGGTTGCTTAGGCGGCTAACGTGAATGTAGGGGTCCGATTGTTGCGCGCCCGGGGAACCAAAAAACCCCAGTTAAGCCAAAGCTTAGCTGGGGTTTTCCTTTTGCGATCCGTTTTGGCATTCAGCCAATCCGTCACCGTGTTGTCGCCCGGTGGAAAGGCTGCTCGCCGCAGTGGCTGGCGCCTGGGCCCGCCATGGGCCTCAGGACCGCATTGACAACCATGCCAGGCTGCCAGGGCCGGGCGCGGATGGCACGTATTCGCAGCCGATCCAGCCCTCATATCCCCGCTCCTGCAATGCACGGAAAATGAAGTCGTAGTTGATCTCGCCCGTTCCAGGTTCGTGGCGGCCCGGATTGTCGGCAATCTGGACATGATTGATAACAGCTGCCAGCTCGTCGAAGCCGCGGATGAGGTCGCCCTGCACGATCTGCATATGATAGAAGTCATACTGCAAGTAGAGATTGGGGTGATCCACCCGCTCGCGGATGCGCTTGAACTGTTCAGTGGTCGACAGGAACACCCCTGGCATGTCGAGTGGATTGATCGGCTCGATCTGCAGCTTGACGCCGGCATCGGCCAGCAGCGGAGCCGCATGACGCAGGTTGCGCACCATGACGTCCTCGATCTCGGCATCGCTGGCACCGGGCGTGCGTAGACCGGCCACACAATTGACCTGGGTCACGCCAAGAGCCACGGCATACTCGATCGTCTTGTCGATCGAGGCACAAAACTCGTCCTCGCGGCCCACCACACATGCAAGCCCACGATCACCGCCGGAAAAATCACCCATGGGGCAGTTGAACTGCACGAAGGTAAGCCCCAGCTCCTCGACACGGTCCCGCACGGCCTCCTTGGGAAATTCAAAGGGGCTCCTGCACTCGAACGCGTCGAACCCGTCTGCCTTGGCTGCGGCCATGGCTTCAAGCAGCGAAAGCCTGCCATACATTGTGGTGAGATTAGCGTCGAAGCGCAGCAAGATCATATCCTCCAGCAATAAAACGTGCTGCAGCCTAAATAAGTCGAGCATGCAGTTATCTTACATACTGCATGCAGCAGGTGCTGCCTATGGAGAAGTCGCTTCCAGCCCAAAGGCCACAAGGCTGTCGGTGAGGAGCGGGCGCATGCTGTTGGCCAGATGCGGATCGAATTCCCGCCGAAGGCCAAGGTAGATGGGGCGATAGAGTGTCGGAGAGTCGATTTGCCGGACCACAAGGGCAGAGAGCATCTCGCTGTCGCCCACTGCATGGGCTCCCACGATGGTCCCGCCTATCCCATTGCGCACAGCTGTCAGCCGGGAGCGGGACCCATCGACCTCCAGCACGACATCGAAATTCAGGCCGTGCTGACGTGCTGTGGCATCGAGAAAGTTGCGCAGCGGATTGCCCGGCGCGGGGAGCACCAGCCCTTGGCGCGCCAGGGCCGCAAGCGCCACCGTTTCGCCGTCTGTGGCATCCCCGGACGATACGTAGAAGAGCTTTTCACGCGCGATGGGCTCATCCGTCACGCCGGGAGCCCGAGCGAGATAGATGGCAAGGTCTGTCTCGCCGCGCTCGAGTTTTTGGGTGATGTCGCGGGTGCCCGCTTCCTGGATATGCAGGGTAATCCCGGGCAGTTCGCGCGTGACGCGGTCCAGCAGAAGCGGGATCAAGCCGGCGGCGAGCGATGAAATAATGGCAATGCTGACCCGCCGGGCAGGCAGGGCGTGCTGTCGTTTGAGCCCCTCCATTGCCTGTTCGGCTTCATTGACGCGAGCGATGATATCTTCGGCGTGCTGGCGCAGGAGCCTGCCCGCTTCGGTGAGGCGTACCCCGTCGCGGCTGCGGTCAAAGAGCATGTGCCCCGTGAGCCGTTCCAGTTCGGCCACGTGATAGCTCAGCGCCGGCTGCGCGAGATTGAGCAGGCGCGCCGCAGCGGACATCGAGCCGCAGTCGGCGATGGCCCGAAAGTATCGAATCCGGCGCAAGTCGAGCGATCCACGCATGGTTTTGACTATACAGGATTTTTATGGAAGCGCTTCAGTTTTCTCTATGAAGGAGCCCGGTTCGGGGCTGGGTAGAACGGTGGGGAACATCATCTGGAGACTCCACTTGTATAATCTCAAGCTTTACCAGCCCAAGCGCCGCGTCAGCCCCGAAATGATCGCCAAGTACAAGCAGATACCGGCGGCTGTCGTGGGCGATTGCATGAACCGCATCCAGGCCGCTCCTGCCTGCCTGCGCCCAATGCATGCCGGGGGTACCGTGCTGGCGGGTCCGGCCTATACCGTCAAGACCCGGCCAGGCGACAATCTCTTCGTGCACAAGGCAATCGACCTGGCGCAGCCCGGCGACATCATCGTGGTGGACGCCGGTGGCGCGCTCGACAATGCGCTGGTTGGCGAAATGATGCTGACCCATGCCGAAACCCGCGGGCTTGGTGGCGTGATCATTTATGGTGCGATCCGCGACGCCGGCCATGTCCGCAATCATACCTTCCCGGTTTATGCCGCTGGCGTTACGCTGCGCGGTCCTTTCCAGAGCGGTCCGGGGCACAACAACATCACCATTGCGCTCGGCAGCATGACGGTTGAACCCGGCGACCTGGTGCTGGGCGACGATGATGGTGTGATCTGCATCCCCTATGACGAGGTCGATAGCCTCTATGCGGACGCCGTGAAGCGCCTGCAGGGGGAGAATGCCCAGCGCGAGCGAGTGCGCAATGGCACGGTTGACCGGAAGTGGATCGATGATCGTTTGGCGGCTTCCCCCTACACCGTTGAAACTGAATAGCGGGAGTTCACGATGCGCTTCATGGCTGCGCTGGTTATCCTCAAGGCGGTTGAAGAAGATCTGATAGATGCTCTGGACGGCCCCCGGCCGCAGATGATCTGGGACCCTACTGCAGCCCTCATGGCGCGCATCAGGGGCGGCGAGCGCGCCGATGGGATCTTCTGCATCGATGATTCAATCCAGGAACTGGTGGAGGCGGGATCGATCGATCCCGCCTCGGTTGTGCCTGTGGTGCAGGCCGAGTTCGGTATTGCCATCAGTCTCGACATGCCGGTTCCGCCGCTGAACAATGCCGATGATCTGGTGGCGCTGCTGCTTTCGGTGCCCACCATCTGCTATTCGCGCTCTGGCGCAAGCGGGATCTATTTCGAGACATTGATAGACCGCCTGGGCATAGGCGACCCGGTGCGCGCCAAGAGCCTTGTTATCCCTGCGGGACTGACGGCCGAACAGGTGCAGAAAGGGCGCTCTGTGCTGGCAATCCAGCAGATGAGTGAATTGCTGGCCGTGGAGGGAGTGCGCATCCTCGGACCCTTGCCGCCGGACTGCCAGCAGACGACGGATTTTTCCGCTGGCCTCTTCACCGATGCCGCCGAGCCGGAGGCCGCGCGCCAATTCATCGATGTGCTGACCAGTGCCGAGGCGAAGGCCGCTTATCTGGCTCGCGGCCTCAAGGTTCGTTTCTGATTTCGCCCCTAGGAGCAACATGTCCCCTCTTCGCATCGTGCTGCTGCACGCCACGCCTGTTGCCGTCGATCCGGTCAAGGCCGCCTTCGCCGAACTCTGGCCCGAGCCGGAACTGGTTAATCTGCTCGATGACAGTCTGAGCCCGGATCGGGCGAAATCGGAACAACTCACGCCCCAGATGATCGAGCGCTTCGTCAATTTCGGGCGCTACGCCTATTCGGGCGGGGCCGACGCCATTCTTGTCACGTGCTCGGCCTTTGGCCCGGCGATCGAGCAAATGGCTGCCGAACTGCCCATTCCAGTGCTCAAGCCGAACGAAGCGATGTTTCAGGCGGCGATTGCCCAGGGCGAGAACGTGGCGATGGTCGCGACCTTTCGCCCGGCGGTGGTGACAATGGAAGCCGAGTTCGCCGATTATGTCCGGCAAACCGGCTCGACCGCGCGCTTGACCACGATGGTCATCGAACCGGCGATGGCTGCGCTCAGGGCAGGGGATGCCGAGACGCACAATCGGCTCATTGCTGAACAAGCAGATAAGCTGGCTGGCTTCGATACCGTGATGCTGGCTCATTTCTCAACCTCTCGGGCGCAGCAGACGCTTTCGCCGCTGCTTTCCGTGCCGGTTCTTTCAGCGCCTGGCGCAGCTGTAGAGCGCCTTCGCGAGCTGATCGGCTGACAGGACGCCCGACATGACAAAAAAGGCCCCGGTCGCTGGACCGGGGCTTTTTTTTGGCGCTCAAGCAGGGGGCGGATTCACCCAGCTTCGGAATGGGCCCAGCTCGCCGCTGCTTTCCGTACCGCTCCTTTCGGCGCCTGGCGCAGCGCTGGAGCGGCTGGCCGAGCTGATCGGCCGACAGGACGCTCAAGATAACAAAAAGGCCCCGGTCCAGCGACCGGGGCCTTTTATTGACGGCGGCGCGGGGCGCTAGATGCGCCCAACTTCCGAACGGGCCCAGTCACCGATGACGCTGACCGCCAGGGCGCACAGGAATATGGCAAGGCCCGGAACAACCGCTATCCACCAGCCGGTCAGCAGATAGCTGCGCC
>JAQGJI010000093.1 GCA_028290685.1 Devosia sp.
AGCGGGGCGCGCGCTTGGCCAGGATGCGCTGCAGGGTGCGCCGGTGCATGTTGAGCCGGCGGGCGGTTTCCGAGACGTTGCGGTCGCACAGTTCGTAGACGCGCTGGATGTGTTCCCAGCGGACGCGGTCGGCCGACATGGGGTTTTCGGGGGGTTCGGGCTTGTCCTCGCCGGTGGCCAGAAGCGCATTGATGACATCGTCGGCGTCGGCAGGCTTGCTGAGATAGTCGATGGCGCCCAGCTTGACCGCCGTAACGGCGGTGGCGATGTTGCCATAGCCGGTCAGCACCACGGCGCGCGCATCGGGACGCTTGGTGTGAAGCGCGGACACCACTTCAAGTCCATTGCCGTCTTCGAGCCGCAGATCGACAACGGCATAGGCAGGAGGTTTTTCGGCCACGGCGGCAAGGCCAGCGGCTACGGTGCTGGCGATCCGCACATCAAAGCCGCGCCGCGCCATGGCGCGTTCAAGGCGCTGCAGGAACGCCACGTCGTCATCAACCAGCAGGAGGCTGGGGTCATTGGCCAGAAGTTCTTCGATTGTGCTCATGGCATTGATGTAAGCTTTCAGGGGCAAAAGGTCAAAAAATGACCGCCATTTTTAACCGGCTGCGACATCAATGCGCCTCCACCGCGTCGCGAGGCCACACGATGCGCACCCTGGCGTGGCCATGGGCGGCGATGTTTTCAAATGCCAGCCTGCCGCCGGTGCGCTCGAGCAGGGTCTTGGCGATGAAGACGCCCAGGCCCAGCCCGCCCGGCTTGTTGGCGTCGGGGCCGTGCGGATCGCGCGGGCGGCTGGTGAGGTAAGGTTCGCCCAGCCGGGCAATCAGTTCGGGCGCAAAGCCGGGTCCGTCATCGGTGATGGTGACCGAAACGGCGTCGCGATCCCAGGCGGCCTCCACCTGCACGATGGTGCGGGCGAAATCGGCGGCGTTCTCGATCAGATTGCCCAGGCCATACAGCATGCCCACGCTCCGATCGAACACGGGGGCCGGACCAGCGGTTTTCTCGGCAAGCAGTTCGATGTGCTTGCCGTGGCCCTGGTGGGGCCGCATGACTTCGGCCAGAAGATCGGTGAGGGGAACGGCGGCAAAGGGGTCGCCGCCGTCATTGCCCAGATTGCGCAGCTTGGCAAGGATCTGCCGGCAGCGGGCCGCCTGTTCGATGATCAGTTCGACGTCGGCGGCCAGATCGCTGCCCGGTTCGGCTTCAGCGCGCATTTCCTTGGCAGCCAGGGCAATGGTGGAGAGGGGGGTACCCAATTCGTGCGCGGCGGCGGCGGCCAGGCCGTCCAGGGCGGATAACTGCTCCTTGTGCGACAGGGCCAGTTCGGTGGCGGCCAGGGCGTCGGCGATCTGGCGGCTGTCGTGGGCCACGCGCATGGTATAGGCCGAGATAAAGACCACGCCGCAGACAATCGACACCCACAGACCGATCACATAGATGCGGTTGAACACCAGCCGTTCGCCCGGGTTCCAGGGCAGCGGCAGGTGCCAGATGGCCAGCACCGAGGCGATCAGGGTGGCCAGCAGCGCAATAAAGAAGGTGGCGCGCCGCGGCAGGGTGGTGGACGAGACGGCAACCGGGGCCAGCAGCAGAATGGAAAAGGGATTGTGCAGCCCCCCCGTCAGGGCCAGCAGCCCGCCCAGCTGGCAAAGATCGAACACGACCTGGCTGGTGGCAAAGCGGGAGGAGGGCCGGTGGCTGGCGCCGAACCGGACGACGAGCCAGAGATTGAGCGCCGCCGAAATGGCGATAAGCCCGAAACAGGCGGCCAGCGGCACCGGAAAACCCAGCCCGAAGCCGACAAATAGGACGCCAATGGTTTGACCGGCGACGGCCAGCCAGCGCAGCAGCACCAGGGTTTGCAGCCGCAAGGGGCGCCAGGTGGACGGCAAGGGAAGGCCATCGGCCTGCAGCAAGCTCATGGTGCGGTCCTCGAAAGGGAAATCGATGCCCCCGCGATGGTAATGGCAGCGGTGGATTTCAAGATGCAATAATTCACAGTCACAGGATTGATCCTACCCGGGGGTGGGCCAAATTACAGGCATTGTGACTGGGAGAATGAAACAACATGAACACAGCTATCATCAAACCTCAATGGTCGCCCCTGACCATCGGCCTCATGGTCCTGGGCTTTATCGTCTTCTGGCCGCTCGGGCTTGCCGTTCTGGGCTACATCATGTGGGGCGAAAAGTTTGGCGGCTCACCTGAAAAGGCGCAAGCCTACTGGAACAAGGGCCGCTCCTGGGTGAGCGCCAACCGGCCGCGCAACACAAACAAGGGGAGCTATTCCATGCATTCGTCCGGCAATGCCGCCTTCGATGAATACCGTGCCGAACAGCTCAAGCGCCTTGAAGAGGAACGCGCCCGGCTCGACGCCGAAATCGACGCTTTCCACGACTACATGGCGAACCTGAACAAGGCCAAGGATCGCGAAGAGTTCGACCGCTTCATGAACGAACGCCGCGGTTCGCGCCAGGGCTATACCGACCAGCCAGCTCATGGCGAACAGCACAGCAATGGCTGGAGCAACAATAACGGCTAGTCCCCGGCCGTGAGCTTATCGTGAAAGCGAGCCGTTCCCAATGGCTGAACTGGCGCCCTCGCAAGGGGCGCTTTTTTGTGCCAGGCCCTTTGGCATCACTCCGGCCCGCAATGGCGCCATGAGGGGGCGGTATTTGCCGGTATTGGGATATGGTTTGCCCAGGTGATTCCCGGACTGCCATGAATTTGTTGTTTCGCACCAAGCCAAAGATTCCGAGCAGCACGATCATCGATATCGATGGCGTGCCGACCAGCATCATCGTGCGGGTCAATGCGCGGGCGCGCAGTTACCGGCTGTCGCTGCCGCACACCAAGGGGCCGGTGCTGACGCTGCCACCGCATGGCAAATGGGCGGAGGCCGAGGCGTTCCTTCACCGGCACCGCCCCTGGCTGGCGGCGCGCATCAACCGGGCGCCGCAGGCAGGCCGGTTTGCCCATGGTGGCCAGGTGCCCCTGCGCGGGGTGGAACACCGGATCGTCGGCACGGGCAAGGTGCGCGGGCGGGTGCAGACGGGCGAGATCGATGGCGTGCCGGCGCTGTTTGTGCCGGGCGAGCCGGCGCACCAGGCGCGCAGGCTGACCGACTGGTTCAAGGAACAGGCGGCGATCGAGCTTGCGGCGCGGACGGCCCAGCACGCAAGCGCCCTGGGGGTGAGCGTGAAATCGATCCGGATGCGCAGCCAGGCGAGCCGGTGGGGGTCGTGTTCCTCATCGGGCAACATCAACTACAACTGGCGGCTGATCCTGGCGCCGCCATTTGTGCTGGATTACGTGGCGGCCCATGAGGTGGCCCATCTGGTGGAGATGAACCATTCGGCAGCGTTCTGGGAAACGGTGCGGCGCACGTTGCCCGAGATGGACAGGGGCCGGGCCTGGCTCAAGGCGCATGGGCGCCAGCTGATGGCGCACGGGGCGTGAGCGAAATGGCCGAGCTGTCTGTCGTGCTGCAAGCTGTTGTGGATTGGCATTGCCCGGCTGGTCCGGGCAATCCATCAGCTTGCATGTGTTGACGATGGATGACCCCGACAGGCCGGGTGACGGCGCCGCGGAGAGAACGCCGGTTCCAGCTGCACGCCCAGTCAGTCCAGCAACGCCAGTATTGCCGCCCTGAGCCGGGCCAGATCCTCGTTTCGGCTCAGGCGGTGGTCGCCGTCGGGGATCAGC
>JAQGJI010000108.1 GCA_028290685.1 Devosia sp.
TCCCGTAGGAGTCTGGGCCGTGTCTCAGTCCCAGTGTGGCTGATCATCCTCTCAGACCAGCTAAAGATCGTCGCCTTGGTAGGCCATTACCCCACCAACTAGCTAATCTTACGCGGGCTCATCTAAAACCGATAAATCTTTCCCCCGTAGGGCGTATACGGTATTAGCAGTCGTTTCCAACTGTTGTTCCGTAGTTCTAGGTAGATTCCCACGCGTTACTCACCCGTCTGCCACTCCCCTTGCGGGGCGTTCGACTTGCATGTGTTAAGCCTGCCGCCAGCGTTCGTTCTGAGCCAGGATCAAACTCTCAAGTTTGATATCTGACATGGTCGCTGAATGCACATTTGCATGATTGACGAGAACTCACACCACTCTCAGCACCAACCGAAGTCAGCGCGAAAGCAATATGTTTTCTCTTTTGAAAACGTGCACCCATCGAAAGTCTTCGCCAAATCCCCAGGACCGAAATCCCGAAAACCTGACCGCAAGAACCTCGCCGTCCACGTTTCTCTTTCTTCTTATCTTCACAATGTCAAAGAGCGGACCACCAAACCGTCGCCGGTCAATCGTCACCAGAAGCAAACGCTTCCGCATTTCAACCCCGCAACCAGCAGCACCGCAACACTGGTTGCCCAGCACATCAGCACGCCTTTGCGAGAAAATCCAACAGTGGGAGCCAAAGCTCAACGTCGTTGGTGTTCGCTGGATATAGGCAAGTCGCAAGCGACTGTCAACACCCTTGTTTCAGATTTCGCAGAACAATTCCAAACCAGAAATGCTCGCTCATCTAAACATCACATCTGAAGTTTATTCAACAACATCAGTGACTTGCTGCTTCCCTCGGGGCCTTGCGGCGCCTCGCTCTGCAGCGGTGAGGGGTATATAGGGGGAGGCGGATTTCGTGTAAACCCCTCCCGTCAGAAAAACGCGTAATCGCTGCGTCGCCCTGCCCGATTGTGGAAAACTCTGCTGGAAGGCCTGCGGCCTCTGGGGTTTGCGCCGTTATAGCCGCCAAGGCACCCTTCCAGCACGCCGGCTTTGACGCCGCTGCGCAGTTTCGCCGTATTTTTCGCCGATACGGCAAGACGATTGTTTTGGGCGCGCCCTTGCCGCTATGGTGTCTGCTTACCGGGGTTGCATACCTGCATGTAAGGTGGGCATGGCGGGAGCCGGACGTGAAAACTCAAGGAATACCGCGTTGAATCCAACGCAGCGAAATCGCCATGCCGCGCTGCTGAAAGCCAGCGGATTTGAAGACTGTGCGGCATTGACCGTGCAATCTACGGACGGCGAAATTCCCCATGGGCGCGAGCTCAGCTTTGCTTGGCTGACCGGAACAGTGATGACTGGCCTCACCAGCGTATTGCTGATGGGTGCAGCGCTTTATGTTTCCTTTCAGGGTCAGGACACATTCTCCACGGCTTATGAAGCCTTGCAGCTTGCCCGCCCGCAACAGGAACCGCTGGCGCCAACCGATATGGCGGCCAAGTCGTCGCGGATGCGGCCTGTCGCAGCCACGCGGTCCGAGTCCGAAATCATTGAAGCATCCATTCGCGAAACCGTGGATGGCCGCGACATGATCCGGAACCAGCCTTTCATACGCATTCGGGCAACCCTGGCGACGGCCGGGACATCGTTGTCGGAAGGCGTACCGGACTATGACCCGATTGCCATCCTCAATGCCGTCCAGCCTGTTGAAGCCAGCGCTGCCGCGCTTGAGGTCAATACCGACGTATATGGCGCCGAAGTGGAAGGGGAGGTCGCGGTCAAGCTTGCCAGCATGCCGGCGAGCTTTGTGCCGCCCACTGCCATATCGGATCAACTCGCGGCTGAATATGTTCGCAGCGCCGTTGAGGCGACGTTCTATGATGATGAAGCGGGCCCGACCCTGGCCTATGCAGCCCTCGGCCCCGGCGTTCGCGATCTGGGCCAGTCCAGCGACACCGGCACCTTGGGCGGCGTTGCGGAAAACGTCACCGTGGTCCCCAAGACGACTCCGGCCGGGCAGGCACAGCTTGGGCGGGCGGAGCGAATCCTGACGATCAAGGAGCGGAGCGCGCTCCAGGGTGTGCTGCGGCGCAACGGTTTCACCGAAGCCATGGTCGTGGCCATCGAGGATACGCTGCAAAATGTATTCCCTTCGACCGAGCTTCCTGCCGGAACCCGTCTGCGCATCCTGTTTGGCCCGTCGCGCACCTCCAATTCGCTCATTCCCTACCGCATGAGCATCTATACGCACGACAATGGCAGCAATTCCGATGTGCACCGCGCCACCGTAGCGCTCACCGACAAGGGTCAATATGTGCTTGGGCTGGCGCCGCCCGATATCGTCTTCCCCGAGGAAGACACCGAAGAAATCAATGTCGCCAATTTGCCCAGTGTTTACCGCTCGATCTGGGAGACCGGCCGCAAGCACGATCTGGATGACACAACCATCGAGCGTATCATTGGCATGTTTGCCTATGACGTGGAGATGACCAAAAAGATCACCCCAGGTGATTCCATCGAGATCCTGGAAACCCCGCCTGATGCGCAAGGGCGCAGTGAACTGCTTTATGTGGGGCTCACCCTGGGGTCGACGACGCGGCAATTGTATCGCTTCATGACCGACGACGGCGTTATCGACTTCTTTGATGCGAATGGCGAGACCGGCAAACGCTTCCTTAATCGGCGCCCGGTGGAAGGGGGCGGCACATTGCGGTCGCGCTTCGGATATCGAATCCACCCCATCTTCAAAACCCGCCGGCTCCATACGGGGGTCGATCTCGCGGCCCGTTCGGGGACCCCGATCTATGCGGCCGGCGACGGGGTTATCGAATATTACAAATGGGCTTCAGGCTACGGGAACAAGATCGAGATCAGCCACGTCAACGGCTACCAAACGGCCTACGGGCATCTGTCGCGCTTTGTCGATGGCCTCAAGACCGGCAGCCGGGTCCGTCAGGGTCAGGTGATCGGCTATGTCGGCTCCACGGGGCAATCGACCGGGCCGCACCTGCACTTCGAAATCGAGATCAACGGCAACCTGGTCGACCCGCTGAGCGTCAAGCTGCCCAAGGACAATGTGCTGCCCTCGCAATATGAAGCCCAGTTCGCCCAGACCATGGCGCAGATCAACGACCTGATGCAGCGCAAACCCGCGCCTGTCACCGTTGCACAAAACTAGCGGCAACGGCCCCGTACCAGCCCGGCAATGCCGGCTGACGGCAGACCCGGACCAGCCGTGACATAGCCGATCGCTGCAAAGGCTGCATCGGTGGCGCACCGCCAGGCGCGGGTCGGCAATGTCGTGGCGCGTCGATCAATCCGGCTGGTGCGGTCGGCCATTTTAGTCGCGGGCGACATAGACCGCCATCTGGTTTCCCCCAGGCTCCTGGAAGTGAAAGCGCCGCCCGCCCGGGAAGTCGAACTGTGCCTGGGTGATGAGGCCCCCAGCCGCCAGGACCCGGCTTTCGGCCGCATCCAGATCATCGGTGCGAATAATGGCCATGGAAGCGGCGACCTTGCCCGGGCTCTGATCAACGCCGCCATCTATCCCGGCGCCGGTAATGGCATCATAGTTGGGACCATAGCTGACCACGCCCCAGCCGAATGCGGCTTGGAAAAAGGCACTGGTGACGGCCCGATTGCTGCTCGGAAACTCGATATAATCGATCTGATCCACTGTCCTACCCCGTTCATGGTATGTTCCATACATGACGGAGGTTGAGCGCCGCTGCAACAGCACTGGAGGCTACGGTTCGGAAAGCCGGTTATGGCCGCTCTGGGACACAAGACAGCAAAGGCGCGGATTGCTCCGCGCCTCGTTGATCAGGCTGCCGCGTCGGCTTCCACCAGCCCGCCCGGCAACAGCACGATACCGCCATCGTCGCTGGCATCGACAACAACATTGGAGCCGTCACTGACCCGGCCCGCCAGGATTTCATCGGCCAGGCCGTCCTGTACCGAGCGCTGGATCACGCGCTTGAGCGGACGGGCGCCATAGGCCGGATCGTAACCCTCATGGGCCAGCCATTCCCGGGCTCGCGGCGTCAGTTCCAAGCTGATGTCGCGGTCCTTGAGCAAGTGCTGCAGCCGGCCGAACTGGATATCGACGATGGACCCCATATGTTCCCGGCCCAGGCGGTGGAACAACAGGATTTCATCGATCCGGTTGAGGAACTCCGGACGGAACGCCGCCTTGACCATGTCGAGCACCCTGCCCCGCACCAGTTCAACCGACTCGCCATCCTTGAGATCGACCAGATACTCGGCCCCCAGATTGGAGGTGAGGATGATAACGGCGTTGCGGAAATCCACGGTGCGCCCCTGCCCGTCGGTGAGCCGGCCGTCGTCCAGTACTTGGAGAAGAACGTTGAAGACGTCCGGATGGGCTTTCTCGATCTCGTCAAACAGAACGACCTGGTAAGGCCGGCGCCGCACCGCTTCGGTCAGAACGCCGCCCTCGTCGTAGCCCACATAGCCGGGAGGCGCACCGATCAGCCGTGCCACGGAGTGCTTTTCCATGAACTCGCTCATGTCGAGCCGCACCATGGCAGTCTCGTCATCAAACAGGAACTGCGCCAGCGACTTGGTGAGTTCGGTCTTGCCAACCCCGGTAGGCCCCAGGAACATGAACGAGCCAATCGGGCGGTTCGGGTCCTGCAGGCCAGCCCGCGAGCGGCGCACCGCACGGGCCACGGCAGCGACCGCTTCGGCTTGCCCAATTACGCGGGCACCAAGGGCATCTTCCATCTTGAGCAGCTTGTCGCGCTCGCCTTCCAGCATCCGGTCCACGGGAATCCCGGTCCAGCGGGACACGACCTGGGCGATATCGCTGGGGGTGACGACTTCGGCGGCCATGAGAGGATCGACCTTGCCGTCGCCATCGGGATCATCAGTGGTCTTGATGCGCTTTTCCAGATCCGGAATGACGCCATAGGCCAGCTCGCCAGCCTTGGCGAGATCACCCTGGCGTTGCGCGATTTCGAGCTGGCTGCGCGCTGCGTCGAGTTCTTCCTTGAGCCTTTGGGAGCCGTGCAGGCGTTCTTTTTCAGCAAGCCACTTGGCGGAGAGGCCTTGAGCCTGTTCCTCAAGCCCGGCCAGCTCACTTTCAAGCCGTTCGAGCCGAATGCGCGAGCCTTCGTCTTCTTCCTTGCGCAGGGCTTCACGCTCGATCTTGAGCTGCATGATGCGCCGATCAAGCTCGTCCAGCGCCTCGGGCTTGGAATCGACTGCCATGCGCAGGCGCGCCGCCGCCTCGTCCATCAGATCGATGGCCTTGTCGGGCAGGAACCGATCGCTGATGTAGCGGCTCGATAGCGTTGCTGCGCTCACCAGCGCCGAATCGGAAATGCGGATGCCGTGATGCAGCTCATACTTTTCCTTCAGCCCGCGCAGGATCGAGATTGTGTCTTCCACCGTGGGCTCATCCACGAACACGGGCTGAAAGCGCCGGGCCAGTGCGGGGTCCTTTTCCACATGCTTGCGGTATTCATCGAGCGTCGTGGCACCAACGCAGTGCAACTCGCCGCGGGCTAGGGCAGGCTTGAGCAGATTGGATGCGTCCATTGCACCGTCGGCCTTGCCGGCGCCAACCAGGGTATGCATCTCGTCGATGAACAGGATGATCTGGCCTTCGGCCGCGGTGACTTCGCTCAAAACGGACTTCAGCCGCTCTTCGAACTCGCCACGGTATTTTGCGCCGGCGATCAGCGCGCCCATGTCGAGCGAAAGGAGCGACTTGTTCTTGAGCGATTCAGGCACATCTCCATTGACGATGCGAATGGCCAGTCCCTCGGCGATGGCGGTCTTGCCGACGCCGGGTTCGCCGATCAGAACCGGGTTGTTCTTGGTGCGGCGGCTGAGCACCTGAATGGTACGGCGGATTTCCTCGTC
>JAQGJI010000130.1 GCA_028290685.1 Devosia sp.
CCGGGCGCTCGAGCCGGCGGCCGTGCTTTGTGCATGACAACAGGTTGATGATCCTGCCCGCCTATGGCGCCTCGACCGGCTCAATCAACATCCTGTCGCCGGCGTTCGTGGGGCTGTTCCACTGGCCGGGGCTGGAAGTGGTGATGCTGGGGAAGGACCGGGTTTATCCGGTGAGCCCGAAGCGGCTGGTGCGGGGGTAAGTGTTTCCGTTCCCCTCCGCGGTGGCGGCAGCAATAGGTCCTACCGCTTGAACACCACTCCGCCCAGCCAGCCGGTGAACAGCGCCAGGATCACGCAGACAATGCCGTAAAGCAGCGGGTATTGCACGGCCGAGAGCGCCAGAAACCGTTCAAAGCCGATCTTGCGGACGGCAAAACCCTCCGATTTCCGCGCGATGATTTCGCCGTCCTTGAACACGTAGGTCAGCGCTATATAGGGGCCCGGCGGAGCGTTGCTGGGCAGGGTCAGCTGAGCGGAATAAAAGTTCTGGGACAGGAAATTAACGCCGTTCTCCTGGATGCCGAACAGGCCCTGTTCGCGCATCAGCCGCACCAGTTGGCGCCCGAAAATCGCGCTTTGCCACCAGTCGCCGGTCGGAGCCAGCGTATAGGCTTCGGGCAGGATAGCGTTCGTTGTCAGGGTCGTTATGTCCGTGATGTCGGTGAGCCGCCCGCTGGAAAGGACATGGAAATAACTCGGGAAATTCTGGTACTCGACCTGGTTCGTGTTGATCCAGACCCCAAAATTGTTGGTTTTCTGCCGGGCGACGCGATTTTGGGTCGGTCCCACAACAACAACAACAACGTGGAACGGTCCTACCACGGCTTCACTTGAGCCCGCATCGGGCTCGATGGAGCCAAAAAAGGTCAGGCGTTCGCCATCGTAGCTGGAGGTAATCTCGACAGTGCTGTTGGACAGTTGCGACACGAGCCGCGCGCCCTGCGCCGGGGCCAGCAAAGCGCACAGGGTCAACACTGCCATAAGCAGCCTCAACGGGCACCCCCGATCACCGCCGTGCTGAACACATCGGCGGGCGTCAGCACCAGCGACAGACCGAAGCGGATCGCGACGGCCAGGATCAGCAGCGCCAAAAGGCCCCGCAGTTGATCCCCGCGCAATTGCCGGCCGGCCGCAGCGCCGAACTGGGCTCCAGCCGTACCGCCCACCATCAGGCAAAACGCCAGCAGGATGTCGACGCTCTGGCTCTGGACCGCATGCAGGATGGTGGTGGCACCCATCATGGCAACCACCTGGGCCAGCGACGTGCCGATCACAACGCTGCCCGGAACGCGCAGCAGATAAACCAGCGCCGGCACCATGATGAAGCCGCCACCAATGCCAAGCAGGGAGCCGACAAAGCCGATAAAGAGCCCGATCAGCAGCACGGGCAGCACGCTGATGTAAAGCCGCGACTTCTTGAAGCGCACCCGCATGGGCAGCCCATGGATCCAGCTGTGCTGGTTGGGCAGGCGTTCGCGGGCAACGATGCCGCTGCGGGCCTTGAGCAGCGAGCGGGTGGATTCAACCAGCATCAGCACGCCCACCGAGCCGAGCAGCACCAGAAAGCCCAGCGAAATCACCAGATCGAGTTGCCCGGCATCGCGCAGCAGCGCAAAGGTGGCAACCCCGCCAAACGCCCCCAGAATGCCCGAAAGCACCAGGTACATGGCAAGATGCAGATCAATGCCGCCGCGCCGATAGTGACTGAGCGCGCCTGAGGTGGAAGCGGCAACGACCTGACCGGTGACCGATGCGACCGCCACCGGCGCGGGAACGCCGGAAAAAATGAGCAAGGGCGTTAGCAGGAACCCGCCACCCACACCAAACAGGCCGGACAAAAAGCCGACTGCCCCGCCGATCCCCACAAGAAAGAAGAGGTTCATGGAAAGTTCGGCGATCGGTAGATAGACCTGCACGGCCTGGTTCCGTTCGAGAGGGTTCGGTACGCCGCAACACCCTACAGGCGTGTGCGTCAACAATAGGTCAAAGGTTCCCGCTTTGGCGAGAACCCCCTGTGCCCTTGTGCTTAGGTCGACCGCTACCGGGTGTCAAACCAAGCTTTGATCTCAGACCGGTTGGCTGCCCAGCACCGCCAGCAGACGGGGATTAATGATGCCCACCTCGCTCATGCCCGTGCCGGCCTCGAATGCCTTGATGGCGGTGGTTGTTTTCGGACCGGCAAGGCCGTCGGTGGCGCCCACGTCAAAGCCCAGTCGCGCCAGGGCCTGCTGCACCTTGGATACAACGTCCCGGGTCGTGATGGCTTCACCAGGGTCAAAATCGGCTGACCAGGTGCCCAGGGGCGCAAAGTTTGCGGCAAGTTCAATCGGCTCAGCCTTCCAGGCCGCAATTTCACCGCCGATCCGGCTGGCCGCATCCGCGCTCAGCGACTTGGCAATATCGTCACGCGCCTTGGCAGCATCGGCGTCACCGCTCCGGGCGGCCAGCGAGAACCACTTGAAGGATTGCTCAAAATCCTGCTCCACGCCCAGGCCCCGCGCGTAGAGCATGCCCAGATTGAACTGCGAATCGGTCATGCCCCGGGCAGCCGCCTGCTGGAACCACTGTGCGGCGCTTTCGAATTCCTGCTCACCCATCTGCCCCCCGGCATAGAGCGCCGCCAGATTGTGCATGGCCATGCGATTGCCTGCTTCGGCTGCGCGCTGATACCAGAGCTTGGCGTTTTCAAGATCCTTTTCGACGCCGGTGCCAGTCTCGTAAAGGTTGCCAAGCCGGTATTGCGCGGGCACCAGACCTTGTGCCGCCGAGCGCTCGTACCATTTGGCGGCTTCGGCATAGTCCTGGGCCAGGGCGCGTCCCTCGCTGTAGATGGCGGCGATCTCGAACTGGGCGCGCGGATCGCCATCGGCTGCAGCCTGGCGCAACTCGGTCGGGCCGACCGCTTCGGGCGGCAGATCAAAGCCGGCTGGAGCAGAGGAGCCATCCGAGGCGATGCTGCCCGTCGTTTCAGGCGCGATGGAGCCCGGCACGGGCACCGGGTTGACTTGGGGCTCAGCATCGCGCGCGCTGGTCAGCAAGGCCGATGGCATGGGCGTTACCGCCGCAGCCCTGGTGAAGGTCGAGGCGGTCGCCGGATTGATCGAGGCGGTTGTTGTGCTATCGAGCATGTCGATGATGCGAGGCTCGGGACGCACCAGCGATACCTCCTGATTGGCCGCTGGTTCGCCCGTTGGCGCGGCAGCGGGCTCGGATGTGCCGACCGGAGCGGCGGGGGCAAGTTCTGGCACTGATTGGGCGCTGCGCTGCAGCACCAGGTTCAGAGCAAGCACCGAGACGGTCAGCAGAACTGCCGCCAGCAACAGCGGGCGGCGGTACTGGGTGAGAAAGGCTGGCCGGTCCTGTGCTTCTCCGCTCTCCACGTCGAAGCGAGGGCCAATGGGCTCAGCGCTGACCGGCTCGATCGTTTCCTTTTGGCCAGGCTTGGCCTTCTTTCCCATCCCGGCGAGCTTGTCTGGAGCCGGGGCTTCGACGCTCGCTGCCGCCTCTTGCGTGGGTTTGCCAGGCCGGAAGCGGGCAAAGGCCCGGCTCATGGCTGAAGCGGAGCCGGCAGTTTCTCCACCAGGAGGTGCGGTTTCCTGGCGGGCGCGCTGGGCGCGGCGCGCTGCGGCAACAAAGGTGCTGGTGCTGCTCTGGCTGGTTGGCGCTTCGACAGGCGCCGGCGCGGCAGCAATTGGCGGCGGGGCAAATGGGCCCGTGCTGGCAGCAAAGCTCGAGTGTGGCTTGGCCGGCCGCTCGATCTGGCCAGGGTCAAAAGCCGGGCGGGTCTGGACTTCGGGCCGAACGGCGGGCGCGGGCTCCGGCAGCAGTCGTGCTTCGATTTTGGTGTCGAGCGCTGACCATGTGGTGCCCGTATCCTTGAAGCCTGGATCAAGCAGAGGAGCGTCGTCAGCGGGATTGGCAGGCATCAGGTCGCGGCTCGGATCGGCCTGATTTGCGGCCAGGGCCATCAGCATGGCGTCGAGCTTGCCCGAACCGGGTTCTGCGGGTTGACCGATGGGTGCGGCGGTAACGCTGGCCGTGCCAGCTTGCGCCCCAGCAGACAGGGGTATGGCCTTTGCTGTCTCCGCCACGCGCTCGGAACGAGCCGCCAGTGCCGCTTCAAGCCGGTTCAGGCGCTCGGCGGTTTCCTGGCCCGTGGTCTTCAAAATGGCCGTGACGCGCTGTTCAAGCGCGCTCATATTCTCTTCGCTGATGGCAGGCTGCACTGGCTTCGGCGCAGATTTGGCGACCGCGGCCGAGGTCTTTTCGGCCACCATGGCGGCGATGGTCTCGTAGTCGGGGCCCTTGCCTGCGGTCTTGATCAGCCCATGGATGCGGTCTTCGATGCTCTTGAGACTATCGGCGCCGAACATGGCGACGGGCGCCGGCGCCTTGCGGGTCATGGCATCGCTGGTGCGCTCCGCAACCAGGGTCGCCATAGCCTCCAGATCGGAGGGGGTGGAATAAAGCTGGGCCAGGCCATCGAGCTGGGCGCCGGTTTCGTCCATGCGCTGCATCAGCAATCGGAGCTGGTTTTCCACCTCGCTCTGATCGGGCGGCACGGTGAGGCGCTCGGAAAGCTGTTCGATCTGGTTTTCGATGCGGCTGAAGCGGGGCTCGATGCCCGCAAGAACCGCCTCGCGCAAGGCTGCGATATCGTCCTTGAGCCCAGCGACGTCGCCATTGCCGGTATGCAGCTCCCCGATGCGTGCAGCCAGGGCGTCCACCTTGCCGACGAGCTTTGCCGGTACCGTGTCGCGCTGCTTCATGGCCTGGGTGAACTCGGCCATTTCGCCAGTCAGGCGTTCGAAATCGCTCGATGAGAGGGCAACGTTCTTTTCAATGGAGTCAATGCGGTCATAGACATTGCGGACGCTGTTTTCGATGGCCTGCATGGCTGGCGCCAGGGCACTGGCGGGCTCGAGCCGGGGCTCGGCAGCCTGCCTGTCTTCGCGCAAGATCTCGCGGTCCATTTGCTGCGCCTGCAATTCGGCCAGCTTGCCAACCGTTGCCGAAACATCGTCAAGGCGCTTGTTGATGGTGCCCAGATCGACCCTTGGTGCCTCTTCGATAAGGGCCGCAAGGGCGCCGATCTGGGATTCAAGGCGCTTGACCTGCCCGGTTTCCCCCACGGCGCCGGCCAACAGTTCCACCACATGGGTCAACTGCTCGACCTGACTTGCCACCTCGTGCACGCCGGTATTGCCGGTGTGCTGCGACTTCAGTTCACCCTCGAGGCGCTCCAAGCGCCCGGAAAGGCCGCCAACCAGCGTGTGCAGTTCGCGCAACTCCGGCGCGTTGGTGGCCTGAGAGTTCCGAACAGGCGCCGTGCCTGCCATTTTTTGCCCGCGGATTTCCGCAATCGCCTGGGACAGGGTCTCCTGCTGGCCATGCACGCTGGCGTCGTCGCGTTCGCTGAACCGGTCAACCGCGCGCTTGACGGTGCGCAACGCTTCTTCACGGCGCACGATGGGCTCGGGACCAACGACCTGGTCGCGCAAATTGCGCACCCGGTGGGCCAAACCGGCGAGTGCTGGTTCCGGCTCGGGTTCTTCGGCTTGGCTGTAGCGCCCTTCCACCTGATCCAGCAAAGCCACAAGCTCGCCGCGCAGCGCCTGCCACTGACCGGGCTGCGGGTCCCCTGCCGGATCGGAACGGTCGTGGACGGATTGCGCGCGGGCCATAGGCTCTACCTGTCACAAAGGAGACAATTCCCTCGCGATTCAACACGAAGGTCTAAAGGTTACTCTTGGTAAAACATGGTAAAGAACCCGTTAAGCATTGACCCATTATGCAAGGCTGAGCCGTGCCAGGCCCTATTTTGCAACCATGCGATGCGTTAGCCTCGGGCCGATCCAGATTTCGCCCTTTCGGAGATTCAAGGGAATATGACCCGCCGCCGCATAATCATCGTCGATGATCATCCCCTGTTCCGGGCTGCCCTGCGCCAGACCCTGGCCGGAGGCGATGCCACGGTCAGCGTCGAGGAAGCCGGCGATCTGAGCGGGCTCAGCGCGGCGCTGGATGGCGATCGCGACTGCGATCTGGTGCTGCTGGATCTCAACATGCCCGGTGTGCGCGGTTTTTCGGGGCTCTTGCTGCTGCGCGCGCAATACCCCGATATTCCGGTGATGATCATTTCGGCGGTCGAGGACAACACGGTTATCCGCCGGGCCTTCGAGCTTGGCGCCGCCGGGTATTTGCACAAGTCTGTCGGCCCCACGGAGATCCGGCGGGCAATCGAAACGGTGTTGTCGGGCGAAATATTTGTGCCGGAGGGCACCACGATCGGCGGAGACGACGCGCATACCGCGCTGATGCGGCGCCTGTCGACGCTCACCCCGCAGCAGGTGCGCGTGCTGATGATGCTCAGCGACGGGCTGATGAACAAGCAAATTGCCTATGAACTGTCGATTTCCGAAGCCACGGTGAAGGCACACGTCTCGGCCATCCTGCAAAAGCTGGACGTGGACAGCCGCACCCAGGCTGTTATCGCCGCTGCAAGGATTGAAGACGGGCAGTTCGAGGCGCTGTTTTCAGTGGGAACCGAGAAGGTTTAGCCCAAAACCGGCAATTCCTTGCCTGGTCAGTCCCGCTTTGGCGGGAGTGACCGCTGGTGGGACAAGCTAAAACCTGCCGCTGCCCGCTGCCCAATGGTTGGCCTTTGCGCCCACCAATTGGCTGATATTGGTCTTGCCTTGCGCCCGCACAGCCGCAACCAGCCCGCGCTTGATGCGATCCAGCAGATCAAGCCCTCCGAACACGAGTGCCGAATAAAGCTGGATGGCGTCGGCCCCCGCTTCGATCTTCGCCAGAGCCGACTGGGGCGAATGGATGCCCCCTACCCCTATGATCGGCAAGGTGCCGACGCGCTGGCGCACCTGCGCCAGACGTCGGGTGGACAACGCGAACAGGGGCTTTCCGGATAGCCCACCGCTCTCCTGGGCGTTTTCCTCGCCAGCAACCGCCTCGCGGCTGGTGGTGGTATTGGACACGATCAGCCCGTCAAGATCGGACGCCAATACCACTTTGGCGATTGTATCGAGCGCCCCCTCGTCCAGATCGGGGGAAATCTTGAGAAACACCGGGACACGCGTTCTGGCTTTGGCGCGCGCCGCAAGGATTTCTCCCAGCAAGCGTCGTAGTGCCTCCTCCGCCTGAAGGTTGCGCAGGCCGGGCGTGTTGGGCGAGGATATGTTGGCCGTCAGGTAATCGGCCAGATCGGCGAAACGGGTGACCCCGGCAACATAGTCGGCAACGAAATCCTCGCTGTCCTTGTTGGCCCCGATATTGACCCCCAGGGCCGCCGGAACGCGCAGCCGCTTGAGGCGCTCCCAGACTGCCTGATGGCCTTCATTGTTGAAGCCCATCCGATTGATGACGCCCTGGCTTGGTGGGATGCGAAACAGCCGCGGCTTGGGGTTGCCCGTTTGCGGGCGCGGGGTCACCGTGCCGACCTCGACCATGCCAAACCCCATCAGGGCCAGGGGACGGGGCACTTCGGCATTCTTGTCGAACCCTGCGGCCATGCCGACCGGGTTGGAGAGTTCAAGGCCACACAGCGAGGTCTTCAGTTCAGCGCCGTCCGGATGGCCTTGTTCGGGTGCAAGGCCCAGCCTGAGCGCAGTTATCGTTGCCGCATGGGCGGTTTCTGCGTCCATGCTGAGCAAGCCCTGTTGGGTGAGCCCGGAAATGGCGGGTATGCGCAACAGGGGAGAAAGTGCCGACAACATTATTGCACGGCCCCGGGTAATTGGCACGAGCCATCGGCGGCAACGCTCAGCGGCGCCTCCCAGGCGATAGCAGCCACCGGGAGGGGCCCGCCATAAAGATGGGGAAACAACGCTCCGCCTCGGGAGGCTTCCCAAACCAGACTGTCCCCCAGATCATTTGTCCGCACTGCCAGGAGCACCAGACCCGACTGTCCGGCAAAGTGCAGACGCAGGGTCTCCTCCAGTTGTCCGGCGGTTGAAAAATGCATGTAGCCGTCATCGGCATCAATCGGCATGCCGGCAAAAAATCCGCTGTTCCGGCACGGCGCATAGACCGTTTCGGTGGCAATCTTGTAGATGAATTGGGGGGTGATCATGGCGTGACCCTATTGATCGTCCCATCAAGCTGCAAGCCTGAGCAGGAGCTATAAAAGCGCTTGATCAAGAGTGTACCTAGGATTATATTCTCTTTATAAGATATTTTTCCTTTCGAGCTATAGCATGCTTTCACACCGCGCTATCTGGGACGGGATCGATGCCTTGGCGCGCCGCCATGGGCATTCCGTTTCGGCGCTCGCCAGACTTGCCGGCCTTGATTCCACGGCATTCAATATCTCCAAGCGGATCAGCAAGGACGGGCGCGAGCGCTGGCCCTCCACTGAAAGCCTGTCGAAAATTCTCGAAGCGACGGGGGAGAGCTTTGAGAGCTTTTGGTCCGGCAGTACCTTCCTGCATATGAACGATAACAAGATGCCCAGCCCAACTGTGCCGCTGCTTGGCTTGGCACAGGCTGGAACGGGCGGTTTTTTCGATAGCGCCGGCTTCCCTGTGGGGCAAGGTTGGGAGGAAATCGCCTTGCCTGTTCCCGGCGAGGGGGGAGTCTATGCACTTGAGGTCAGCGGCGATTCCATGGAGCCGCTATACCGGGAGGGCGACCGGATCGTGGTCTCCCCGACCGAGCAGGTGCGGCGCGGTGATCGTGTCGTTGTCAAGACGCGGGATGGTGAAGTCATGGCCAAGATACTGGCGCGCCAAACCAACAAGCAGATCGAACTGCGTTCGCTTAATCCCGCCTATGAACCGCGTATCGTTGAACTCGCGGATGTGGAATGGATTGCGCGGATCATCTGGGCCAGCCAGTGAGCGAGATCGACACCCGGCGGCTCGAGCGCGTGGCACGCTGTTTTGGCGGCGCAAGACTTCTGCGCTGGCCCTCCAAACGCGCTGAGCAATTGCTGGTGCTGTGGGTCGTCTGGTCCTATCTGCCCGATGATCGGCAGATGAGCGAGGCAGAAGTCAGCTCCATGCTGCGCGACTGGCACGACTACAAGGACTACGCGCTGTTGCGGCGCGAACTGGTTGATCTCGACATGCTGCGCCGGACCCCGAACGGACGTGTCTACCGCAAGGTCAGCCATCCATTGCCGGCCGAAGCGGCGGCGCTGTTGGGCAGGTTTACTTCGGCTGCTCCAGATTCGTGATCGCCGTTTCGTATCGGACGCGGGTGCATTCTACAGCGTGTCGCAATAAGCCATCCTACTCACCGGCGCTCCCTCGGGCTTGACCGGAGGGCCGCTCCCAAGACGGCACGCG
>JAQGJI010000161.1 GCA_028290685.1 Devosia sp.
TCGGAGCGACAGGATTTGAACCTGCGACCCTTTGTCCCCCAGACAAATGCGCTACCAAGCTGCGCTACGCCCCGACTGCGCGGAGACATAGACAAGCTCGGCTTTTGAGGCAAGGCCCGATTTTCGAAAGAAACCGACTAAAGCAAGGAAGGCGCCAGAAAACCGCTGTTTGAGCGGTGATGTCCGGCACGACATGGCGCTCAATCGGGGCGGGCGATGGGAAAATGGGTTGTCGATGCGATGGCGCGTGCAACCTGCTGATTTGATTGCCAGCCAATTGCCCGTTTACCTTTCCGATTAAGCTAAACAGCAGGAAACGCTTGGATTAACCGGCTGTTAAGGCTGTTATCCACAGGCAATTACTTTCTTCCGATCCCGTGGGACCGGTTAAACGATCTGGAGGACACGATGGCCATGCGCGCCAAGACCGAACTAAAAGTTGTTGATGCCGACCACCAGCAGGCCGAGGCCGTCCTGATCGAAGCGGCAAAGCAGGCCGCGCCCATGGTGCAGCGTCTTGCCACGCACCGTGACCGGATCGACCTGGCCATCAAGGAACTCGAAAGCGAACGGTTCGAACTGCTGTCACGGCGCGACCATCTGCGCCGGCAGGCCGAAGCTGTCGAGCAGGGTTTTGCCATCCACATCGAGGACATCGAAGCCACCTTGAAGCTGTATGAAGGTGGCCTGAATTCGGTTGCGACGCCAAAGCCATGAGCACGAGCCGGTCGAGCCAGCGGCAAGGCTCGCTCGGCCAGGGCGGCAGCTGCCTGAGCCTGTCCGGTTTGATGGTGGACACCATAGCGTCATCCCCGCACCGGCGTGAGCATCGGTTTTTTTGCCCAACTCCTGCTCGCCTGGGTTTCCGCCTGCGCGGGAACGGCCAGCTGGAAACGAGGCGCAAGGTAAACACGGCCGCGCGGCCCCTGGGCCCCGATTTCCACGCTTGGCGAAAGCTGCCCCACCATCGATGATGCCGGGGCATGTGCAGCCCTGCCCTATCGTCGATGGCAGTGGGGCGATCCGGAACCTGTTGTGGCGGCTCTGGCCAGAAATTCCGCTGATTGGGTTGAGGACGAGCGAGCCTTGCACGGGACAGAGGCAGCGCGCGAGCCGCGGCGCGCGCTTCAGGCAGCCCGGCGCTGCATGGCGCTAGTTTATGGAGCCGACAGCATGGGCGCGCACCAGAATGGGTGCATGGGGGCGGACGCGCACATCACGCCGGAAATCGCTCGGTGACATGCCCGAAATGCGGCGGAAGGACTTGTTGAAGGCGCTCAGCGAGCCAAAGCCACTGTCCATCGCCACCTGCAGCACATTGATCTCGTCCAGCATGAGCATGGCCTGGGCATAGGACAGGCGCATCAGATTGACGTAGTCGTTGAGCGTCATGCCCGTGGATTTCTTGAACACGTTCATTGCGTATTTCGGGTGCACCGCAGCGGCAGAGGCGATGTCGGTGGAATCGATCTCCTCGCGGAAATTTTCGGCGATGAATTCACAGATGCGCACCACAATGGGTGAAGAATGGTGGTCCAGCCCCTCGACAGCGCAGGCCACACCGGCGGGGCCGAGCAGCAGTTCATAGGGGTCGAACCGCACGCGCTCGATGCGCAACAGCAACTCGTCCACCGCCATGCCAGCCTTCATTGGGTCGCCGGAGCGGGCATAATCATTCCATCGCGCGAAATTGAGCGCATCGGAAGCGTCGGTCGCGCGGGTGACCAGGGTGGCGCCGCCCATGAGTTTGCTTTGCACATCCTGGGGCAGGCGGAGCCGGAAAAAATGAACCAGGGGAAGATGGCCGCCGGCATAGATCAGATCGTCGGACCGCTCATGCAGGAAATGAGGCAATCCGCCCCAAAACAGGGCCATTTCCCCCGCGCTGAACTGCACCGAATGGCCGCTCATGCGGTAGCTGGCCCAGCCGCGCACGATGTAGTTCACTTCCACCTGCGCATGCCAATGGGGCGCGCGCATCACCAGGGGCGACGAATGGAACATGTGCAGTTCCGTTGGCAGCCGCTCCACCCCGTTGGCTTCAGGCTCGTAATAGACCCGTTCTGCCATCTTACTTTCCGCCAACTCGGCCTGTCCTTTTGGTGGGACGCCAAAAAATATTCAGGTAGCTTAGAAAGCGCTCACCATAAGAGCAAATGAAAAGGGAGGACTACAATGAACCGTATTGTCTCGCGGCGTGGGCGCCTGCTCGGCCTGGCTCTGGCCAGCGTCAGTTTCCTCAGTGTCGCTGCCGCTTCGGCCGGCGATGTCACGGTCTGGGCATGGGATCCGAATTTCAACGGCGCCACGATGAAGGAAGCCGCCAGCCGATATACGGCCGATCATCCGGACGTCAACATCATCGTCGATGACTCGGCCAGCCAGGACGACATCCGCGCCAAGCTGCAGACGCAGTTGCTGGCCGGCAGCACTGACGGCCTGCCCGACATCGTGCTGATCCAGGATGACGTAGCCCAGAAGTATCTGCAGTCATTCCCCGGAGCCTTCGAGCCGCTGTCCGACACGATCGATATGTCCGTGTTTGCCGACTACAAGGTCGCGGCGGCAACGCTGGACGGCAAATCCTACTCCCTGCCGTTCGACTCCGGTGTCACGGGCCTGTTCTATCGCTCGGACTACCTCGAAGAGGCCGGCTTCTCCGCGAAAGACTTGGAGAACATCACCTGGGATCGCCTGGTCGAGATCGGTACCGAGGTAAAGGCGGCGACCGGCCATCAGTTGCTCGACCTCGACCTCAACGATGCCGGGCTGCTGCGCATGATGATGCAGTCTGCCGGCACCTGGTATTTCAACGAGGATGGCAGCCTCAACATCGTCGACAACGCCCCGCTCAAGAAGGCGCTCGAAACCTACGCCAAGTTCTACCAGGCGGACCTGGTGAACCCCGTTTCGGGCTGGGCCGAATATACCGGCTCGTTCACCTCGGGCAACACTGCCGTGGTTCCGGTCGGCGTATGGATCACCGGCACGATCAAGGCCAATGCCGACCAATCCGGCCTGTGGGGCGTTGCTCCCATTCCGCGCCTCGACATCGAAGGCTCGGTGAACGCCTCCAACCAGGGCGGATCGAGCTGGTATGTGCTCGCCTCGTCCGACAACAAGGCTGAAGCCATCGACTTCCTCAAGACCATCTGGGCCGAGGACGTGGACTTCTACCAGCAGATCCTGGTCGATCAGGGTGCCGTGGGTTCGCTCCTGGCCGCGCGTGAGGGTGAAGCCTACCAAGCGACCGACGAGTTCTTCGGCGGCGCTCCGGTGTGGCAGAACTTCTCCACCTGGCTGAGCCAGATTCCGGCTGTCGACTACGGCATCTTTACCGCCGAAGTGGATGCAGCCGTGCAGGCCCAGCTGCCGACCATCATCGAAGGCGGCGACATCGACGCGGCGCTCGAGGCGATCAACAGCCAGGCCCAGCAGCAGGTGCAATAAACTATCGGCGGGAGGTGAGCCCTGCGGCTTGCCTTCCCTCGCGGGCGCGGCAACACTGCGCCCAGCCCAATCGGCTAGTTGCACCAGGGAGGGGTGAAATGGCGGATGCGCGACTTGCTCGCAGGGAGCAGATAACCGGCTGGGCGTTCATCGCCCCGGCGCTGGTGCTGCTCGGTTTGTTCATGCTGTACCCGATCGTGTGGTCGCTCTGGATGAGCTTCCAGGTCGGCCGCGGCATGAACCTCAGCTTTGGCGGCTTCGGCAATATCCAGCGCTTGACCCAGGACGTCGTGTTCCTGCGCGCTCTGGGCAACACGTTCACCTTCTTTATCATCCAGGTGCCGATCATGATCGTTTTGGCGCTGCTCTTTGCAGTGGCGCTGAACGACTCCACCCTGCGCTTCCGCGGCTTGTTCCGCACGGCGATCTTTCTGCCCTGCGTCACCTCGCTGATCGCCTATTCGACCATCTTCAAGTCGATGTTCGCCACGGACGGGATCATCAATCAGGGGCTTATGGCGGTCAACATCATCGGCGCGCCGATTGCCTGGTTCAGCGACCCGTTCTGGGCCAAGGTCGTCGTCATCCTCGCCATCACCTGGCGCTGGACGGGCTACAACATGATCTTCTACCTGGCGGCCCTCCAGAACATCGATCGCTCGATCTATGAGGCCGCCCGCATCGACGGCGTTCCCGCTTGGGCGCGGTTCCGCTACCTGACCATTCCCATGCTGAAGCCTGTCATCCTGTTTACCACCGTCATCTCGACCATCGGTACGCTGCAGCTGTTCGACGAAGTGTTCAACTTCACCGCCGGCACGGGTGGCCCCGCGGATTCGACGCTGACCCTGTCGCTTTATATCTACAACTTGACCTTCAAGTTCATGCCCAGCTTCGGCTATTCGGCCACCGTGTCGTGGGTGATCGTCATTCTCGTGGCCATCCTGAGCTTCCTGCAGTTCCTGATTGCCCGCGACCGGAGGAGGCCTTCATGAGTGTAACGCCGGCAACAATGGCCCAGGCCGCCCGGCGGACCGACGCCAGGGCAGCCATCAGGGCTCCTGCCGACCCCTTTGCCATGGTTCGTCGCGGCCTTGTCTACCTGCTGCTCTCGATTGCCGCCTTTGTGTCCGTCTTTCCGTTCCTATGGATGGTCATCGGCACGACAAACAGCTCGGCCGATATCATCCGGGGCAAGGCAAGCCTGGGCGGCGAGTTCTTCAACAATGCCGTGACGTTCTTCACGCAAGTGGATGCGCTGCGCGTGTTCTGGAACTCGGCGTTCATCGCCGTCGTCGCCACCGCCCTGACCCTGCTGATCTCTTCGCTGGCCGGTTATGGCTTCGAGATGTTCCGCTCGCGGGTGCGCGAACGCGTGTTCGCGCTGCTTTTGCTGCTGCTCTCCATTCCGTTCGCGGCGCTGATGGTGCCGCTCTTCGTGATGTTTTCGCAGGCACGCCTGGTCAATACCTATACGGCGGTAATCCTGCCCACCGTCGCGTCCATCTTCATCATCTTCTACTTCCGCCAGGCCACCAAGGCGTTCCCCACCGAGTTGCGGGATGCTGCCAAGATCGACGGGCTCAAGGAGTGGCAGATTTTCCTCTTCGTCTACATGCCGGTGATGCGCTCCACCTATGCAGCCGCCACCATCATCGTCTTCATGGCGAACTGGAACAACTATCTCTGGCCGCTGATCGTGCTGCAAACGGCCGAGAACAAGACCATCACCCTGATCGTTTCGGCGCTTACCTCGGCCTACACCCCCGATTACGGCATGATCCTGTTCGGAACGGTGCTGGCCACCCTTCCTACCCTCATCATTTTCTTCCTGCTCCAGCGGCGCTTCGTTGAAGGCATGCTGGGCGCGGTCAAATAGGGATAAAGAGCATGAGCAGCTTGAAACTTACGGCCGTGCACAAGTCCTATGGCAGCGTCGAGGTCATCAAGGGCGTCGATCTGGAAATAAAGTCCAAGGAGTTCGTCGTTTTTGTCGGCCCATCGGGGTGCGGAAAATCGACGCTGCTGCGCATGATCGCCGGGCTCGAGACCATCAGTGCAGGCGATCTGGAAATCGGCGGAACCCGCATGAACGATGTGGATCCCTCCAAGCGCGGCATCGCCATGGTGTTCCAGTCCTATGCGCTCTACCCGCATATGACGGTGCGCGACAACATGGGCTTTGCCCTGCGTTTTGCCGGGGTGGCCAAGGATCAGATCGCCATTCAGGTGCAGCAGGCTGCGCGGATTCTCGCGCTCGAACCTCTTCTTGACAGGCTGCCCAAGGAACTCTCGGGCGGGCAGCGCCAGCGCGTCGCCATCGGCCGGGCCATCGTGCGCAATCCGCAGGTTTTCCTGTTCGACGAGCCGCTGTCCAACCTCGATGCCGAGTTGCGCGTGCACATGCGGATCGAGATCGCGCGGAAGGCCACGATGATCTATGTGACGCACGACCAGGTGGAGGCCATGACCCTGGCAGATACCATCGTCGTGCTGCGCGATGGCATCATCGAGCAGGTCGGGCGTCCGCTCGATCTGTACGACGACCCGGCCAACCAGTTCGTTGCCGGCTTCATTGGCTCACCGAAAATGAATTTCCTGGCCGCCACGATCGTGGAAAAGACGACGAGCAGCGTGACGCTGGAGCTGACCAATCATGGCAGGGCCAGGTTGGCGCTGCCGGTATCGGGCGGCGCCGTGGGCGAGGCAGTGACCCTGGGCGTGCGGGCCGAGCATTTCGGCGAGCCCGGCGCAGGCGAGGTCGATATTGCGCTCGACATCGACGTGGCCGAGCACCTGGGCTCGACCAGTTATGTCTATGCCAATCGCGGTGGCGAGGCGCTGACCATCGAGCGCGAGGAATCGCGCAACGAAATCGGCATGCAAACCATCACGGTCTCGATAGACCCGGTCCGGGCCTATTTGTTTGACGCCAGGGGCCAGCGCATTCGCTGATCTGCCAGAATCCTTCACAGACCTCAGGGTGAGCCTGTCGAGCCACGAGGTCATGCCACAGCACTCTGCCACGACCTCGTCCTTCGACATGCTCAGGATGAGGTCCACTCAAGGATCGGTTAATGACTGAGAACAAAATCCGCTGGGGCATTATCGGGCCCGGCAGCATTGCCAAGGCTTTCCAGGGCGGCGTCGCCGGCTCCCAGCATGGCGTGCTGGCGGCGATCGCCACGCGGAATCCTGACAAGCCGGGACTGGCCGCCGACTTTCCCGGTGCCAAAATAGTACACGGCTATGACGCCCTGCTGGCCGATCCGGAGATAGACGCGGTTTATATTGCGGTGCCGCATACCGGTCACGCCGAATGGGCGATCAAGGCGGCCGAGGCGGGCAAGCATGTGCTGGTGGAAAAGCCGCTCGCGCTGTCGGCGTTCGAGATCGACGCCGTTTTTCACGCCCATCGCAAGGCGGGCACCTTTGCGGGAGAGGCCTTCATGTATCGCCTGCACCCCCAGACCGCCAAGCTGGGCGAGTTGATCCGCTCCGGCGCGATCGGTGACGTACGGATGATCCAGTCCAGCTTTGGGTTTTCCATGGGCAAGTTCCAGCCGGAGCACCGCCTGTTCGCCTCGAGCCTTGCCGGTGGCGGAATTCTGGATGTCGGGGGCTATCCGGTTTCCATGGCGCGCTTCATCGTCGGGCAGGCGGTGGGCAAGCCGTTCGCCGATCCCATCAAGGTGCGCGGCACGGCCAAGCTCAATGCCGAAGGGACGGACGACTGGGCTGCTGCCCTGCTGACGTTCGAGAACGGCATTGTCGCGCAAGTGTCCTGCGCGGTGATGGCGAACCTTGACAACGTGCTGCGCATCCACGGTTCGGACGGCCGCATCGAGGTGCCGGACTTCTGGTTTGCCGGCGGCGACCGGACCAGGGGCCTGGGGCGGATTGACATCATCAAGAACGGTCAAACCGAAACCATCAGCGTCGGCGAGGAGCGCCACGTTTTTTCCTTTGAAGTGAACGCGGCGGCCCAGGCCATCTTTGCCAAGCGCAATGAACTGGCTGCGCCCGGGATGAGCTGGGCTGACAGCCTGGGCAATGCGCGGGTACTGGACCAGTGGCGCAAGGATGCCGGCATCGAATACGCGGTGGAAACCTCTTCGGGCCGCGTCAACACGCTTGATAACCGCAAGCTCGGGGCCAATGAGGGGGTGATCCCCAAGCGCGCCATTCCGGGGCTGGACAAGCAGGCTTCGGCCGTGGCGCTCGGGTTCGAGGACTTCCGCAGCTTTGCATCCGGCGCCATCATGCTGGACGCCTTCTGGGAGAAAGGCGGCAACATCTTCGACACGGCCTTTGTGTATGGCGCGGGCTATACCGAAAAGCTGTTCGGCGAATGGCATACCAATCGCGGCACGCGCGAGGGCGCGGTGCTGATCGGCAAGGGCGCGCACAGCCCGCTCTGTTACCCCGACGTGATCGCCAAGCAGTTGACCCAGTCCCTGGACCGGCTGCAGACGGATTATGTCGATGTGTACTTCATGCACCGAGACAATCTGGAGGTGCCCGTCGGCGAGTTCGTCGATGCGATGGATGCCGAGGTGCGGAATGGCCGCATCCGGGGGCCGTTCGGGGGCTCCAACTGGACCAGGGAGCGGTTTGACGAGGCCACGGCCTATGCCGAGCGGACGGGCAAGACCAGGCCGATGGCGCTGTCGAACAATTTTGCGCTCTCTGAAATGCTGGTGCCGATCTGGGATGGCTGCGTCACGTCCTCGACCGACGAGTGGAAGCAATGGCTGAACGCGCGTCAAGTTACCAACTTTTCCTGGTCGAGCCAGGGGCGCGGGTTTTTCACCGAACGGGCGGGGCGCGACAAGACCGACAACGAAGAGCTGGTGCGCTGCTGGTATAACGACAAGAATTTCGAGCGGCGGGATCGGGCGATCGCGCTGGCGAAAGAACTTGGCCACAGCCCCATCCACGTGGCCCTGGCTTTCGTGCTGGCGCAGCCCTTTCCCTCGATCCCGCTCATCGGGCCGCGCACGCTGGGTGAACTGGACGACAGCTGCCGGGCGTTCGAGATCAAGCTGACGCCCGAGCAGGTGAAGTGGCTCGACAACGGTTAGCAATGCCCCGGCCGCTGTGGGCCCAGTCCCGTCGATTTTCGCCCCCGCCCGCCTCCAGGTGGGCTGGGGATTTGGTCCGAGCCGGATCCCGGCCTGCCCTGGGATGACATCGCGAGCGCGCAGAGATGCTCGCTCCAGCCTGCGCCATGTCATCAACGCCTGCGGTTACAAGTCTGTGTCTTCTTGCGGCCCCATGGCCCCTGCCCTATGTTGCCA
>JAQGJI010000175.1 GCA_028290685.1 Devosia sp.
GGGCATGGTGTTCTCTATTGAGCCCGGTATCTATCTGCCCGGCCGGTTCGGACTGCGCCTTGAAGAAATCGTCATTATCCGCAATGGCGCCGCCGAGGTGCTGTCCGAACTGCCGCGAACTGCCATAACGGTGCCCGGATGATATCTGCGCCGGCTTGTGTTGGAGACAAGGATCTCCCTCTCTTTGAATTTTTTAAGAGTTGGCCAGGACGCCGAAAAGGGTTCCCCGGGACTCTGCACCACTCCTCATGGGTAAGCCGTAGGTCGCGCCGTGGATATTGCCCCCGATGGGGGCGGATCTGGCGCGGACTAGGACGTTTTTCCTGAAGTGAATATCATGGATTATATGATGTCCCGGATGGATGGGCCATTATGCTGCGGGAGTTGAGCAACAGAGGCCTCGACGCTCCGGTTGTGCGCATGGCTGCAGCGCCCGAACGAGACATTGCCCCCGAAGACTCGAGAAAACCGAATAGGCCTGCTGCTCATGGCTTTCGATGTTCAAACACCAGGCCGCGGGTTGTTCGCGGGGAGAAGCCAGGCCAGTCTCGATCGCCTGCGGCCTCCTGCCAGCCTCCGGTATCGAGCTCCAGATAAGGTTTCATTGCTGCCTCGCCCTTCAAGTGCAGGTCCAGAAAGGCCGTCACGAAGTGCTGCGCGATATTGTTCATCCGGGTGTTGGACCAGACAAAATCAGCATAGTGCTCATAGGCACTGCCAGGGCCCCCGAGACTCAGCGCTTCGATCGGCGGGGGTATGGGTGCGGCCGCATTGTGCCCGGCCCCCTGGAAGCTGAGCAGATAGCGTTCAGCGTTGATCGCCCCCTCGAACACGGAGCGGATGCCGGCTTCATAGCCCGAGATTTCGTCCAATGTGCCGCCCATCAGCAGCAGCGGCCTTTCTAGGTCACCCAATGCCTGCGGGGTCCACAGGCCCAGTTGCGCGCCCCAGGGGGCGATTGCAACAACTGCCTTGAGCCGTGGGTCGTCCAGTTCTGAGAACGCCTCCGACCCCGCCAGCAGGCCCGACAGTGCTTCAGGAGGTGCCATCCCCAGGTTCAGTGCGGTCTCGGACAGACCGGCTCCTGCACTCAGCAAGGCGCCATAGCCGCCCATGGAATATCCGATGATGGCTGATCGCCCGACATCCACTATACCTGCAAGAAATTCGCTCGGCGCTGCCGATAACGTTTCCAAGCTATCGAGCACGAACAACTGGTCAGGAGCCCGGTTTGCCAGGGTACTGGCAAAGCCGAGCTGGTTTTCGTATGTGCTTTCAAAATGGTCTATGCTGGCCACGACATAGCCCTTGCTTGCCAGGTTTTCCCCGAAATGGCTGATCAGGAAGCGGTTACCGGGAAAGCCATGCGACAGGATGACAAGTGGGTATGGCTGTTCCGATTTGAGCGGTGCAGCATCGCGCACAGCCTGGCCATGCAAGCTGACCGTCTGATCGCTATTGGCCAGGTGGACGTCGGAATAGGTTTCGCCCCCGCTTGGCCCCGCAAGTGCGGCGGGGTACCATACCTCAAGGCGCAGCGGGCGATCATAGCGCGCGCCTGTGCCGGATAACACGTCTGGCCTGTCGCCGTGGGTGAGCTCTATTGTTCGCACGCCAACAGCGAGTGCCCCCGGTGCGGCGAGTTCGGGCGCATCTGGAAGCTGGCTGTCGATACGATTACCTTGCGCCAATGTAATCCCCTGTGCGGTCATCAGGAACACCGCTGCCAGAACCCATTTCATACCAGTCTCCCTTGTGTATCTATGTTGTCGGCAGAACGCCAAGCGTTAACCGCGCCTCCCCAAACTTGGCCCTAAAGCCATAGTCTTGCACCTTATTGACGCTGCTTGAAGGTGTAATTGGTGCCAATTCAGTTGCCCCCCGCGCAAGCATGTGCATAGTCGCCATTCGGCGGGCTTCAAACTGAAGGCGAAAACTTGGCACTACTGGCGGGCAGTGCGGAATCACGAGTCGATCCGGCGCTGGACAAGGCGGCTATGCCTGCAGTCATCTGGGCCTGTGATCCCATGGGCGCTTGCACGAAATTGAGCAGAGCGTGGGCGGAGTTTACGGGCCTGTCCGGGCCGCAGAGCTTGGGCTGGGGGTTCGTCCAGGCCATCCATCCTGATGATCGTCCCGCACTCGCCGCAGCGTTCAACGAGGCCAAGGCGAAGGGCTCGAACTATCAAGTTGAATACAGGTTGCGTCACGCCTCAGGCGGGTTCAGGTGGGTTCTCGATACCGCCACCCCTGAGTTGGACGAGTCCGGAGGGTTCGCCGGCTTCATCGGCGCCATCATCGATAACGAAGCGCGCAAGCAAGCCGAGCAGAGACTGTTCGAGCGTGAGCGGGAACTGCGCCTGGTCACCGATACCGTTCCGGTCCTGATTGCTCACTTGAACAATGCCGAACAATATGTTTTCGCCAATTCGACTTACTACGAGTGGTACGGCCTTCGCCCAGACCAGATCATCGGCAAGACCATAGCCGAGTTGCTCGGGGCCGAGGCATACGAGAAGCGGAAGCCATTTGTTCAGGCCGCTCTGGCGGGGGAGCGGGTCTCCTATGACGCCAATGTTAAACTCAAGGACGGATCGCCGCGGACGGTTGAGACAGTCTATGTGCCCAACATCGGTTCATCGGGCAAGGTGGATGGCTTTATCGCTGTGGTGACCGACATCAGTGAGCGACGCCGGTCCCAGGAGCATCTTGATCTGGTGATGCGTGAACTCAAGCACCACATGCGGAACCTGCTGGGGCTGGTACAGGGCCTGTCGTCCCAGACCTTCCGGCGTGACCGGCCATTGGCTGAGGCGACTGCAGCGTTTCACGGGCGCCTGCAGGCCCTGGCTGCGGCTTCCGATGCCATCACGCCACAAAACGTATCGGTGGCCGACGTTCAGGATATCGTCCGCAATATCGTGGCTCCATATCGCGACACCGATGCGGACCCCTTCGATATAGACGGTGGCAGCCATGAGGTAACGACGACGGTGGCCACGAGCCTGGCCATGGCACTGCATGAATTGTGCACGAACGCGCTGAAATACGGAGCGCTCTCGGTGCCCCAGGGGCGCGTGTCGATTAAATGGGGCATCAAGGAGCAGCAATTCGTGCTCGAATGGCTGGAAACCGGTGGCCCTGCCGTGCAGCAAGCCGAAAAGGCCGGTTTCGGCTCAACGCTGCTGCGCAGTGCGGTGAGTTCGCTGCCAGGATCGAGCACCGATCTGCGCTTCGATCCTGGCGGGGTGCAGTGCCGCTTTATCCTGGGCAGCCTGTAGCTTCGGCACGGGCGTCCGGTAGCGGCCCCTGCGCCGTGCTATTCAGTGCCCATCACCAGGCCCTCGATGTCGTGCTTTTGCGTGACTGGCACGAGGGTGTCGGCAACCCGGCACACCAGGTGGTCGCGGACCTGCGCGGGTAGAGCGTCGTAGTAAGCTTGGGTGACCATCATGTCGTGCAACTCGGCGTGACCTGCGCCGGGCGAATCGACGCCGAGCACCATGACGGGGCGCGCGATGGGTGAATCATGGCGCGTACCGCGGTGCATCATCAGGGCCGAGCGGCAGGAGATATCGCCCAATTGCGGATGCTTGCGCACCGCGCGCTCGGTATATCGCCCCCAGGTGCTTTTGTCGGGGAACATCTCGTGTTTCCACTCACGGCCGTCATCGTACTGCGTACCGGGAGCGCATTCGAACGGTCCCATGTCCGGGGTCACGTCCACGCCGGTCAGGTTGAAGGCGAGCGAGGTCAGGCGGCGATCTCTGTAAGTGTCCGGAGGGGATGGAAAATCGCGGTGCCACGGCTGGTTCATGGCACCCTGGAACGGCGTGTCGAAGCCGATTTCGACGATCTGGTAATCGTCTCCCAAGGCTGCCTTGCACATGCCCACGACCCAGGGATGGGAGGTCAGCTCGACAAAGCCGCCAAAGTCCTCGGGGTGGATTTCGACATACCAACGGCGCGGACCGCGCCCGACAGCCCCGCCGGGCCGCTGAATGGCGGCCCAGAATGCCTTCATCATGTCTTCGCGCATGGCCTCCGCCCATTCGCGGGAGAAAGCGCCTTTGTGGCCGACGATGCCGTCGCGCCGCAGGGTTTCGACATCGGTGTCGATGTCGATCGGGTTCATTGTAGCAGTCATGGATTGCTCCTTTATTGATGAACTGTGCGGTCGGGCACCAGACGCGCCTGAAGGATGACCACGATGAGCAGGAACGCCCCGCGGATCACCGACTGCCAATAGGCAGACAAGGAAATCCAGCCCAGGCCGTTCTCGAAATTGAGCACTGTGAACAAGATGCCCAGCAGCAGCACGCCCGCGAGCGTCGCCCCGACCGAGCCGACCCCGCCAGTGAGCAGGGTGCCCCCGACAACCACCGAAGCAATGGCGAAGAGCTCCCAGCCAACGCCCTCGATCGGCTGGCCGGCACCGAACTGGGCGGCCAGGATTACCCCAGCCAGACCGGCAAGGCCGCCGCTGGCCACATAGACCAGCGTCTTGATGCGATCGGCCGGCAGGCCCATGAGTTTGGCGGACTCTTCGCTGCCGCCTACCGCCAGAACGCCGCGGCCGGTTGCCGTATAATTCAACACCAGCCAGCCCAGGATAAAGGCGATTGCAGCAATGATTGCGGGGATTGGCAGGCCCAGGAAATTGCCTTGGCCCAGTTCGGTGAAGCCGGACTGGTAGGAGACCGGGACGGAGCGGTTGTTGGCAAAAAGCAGGGCACTGCCGCTGGCGGCGAGCATGGTCGCCAGGGTCGCTATGAACGGCATGATGTGCATGCGCGTGATCAGCAAGGCATTGATAAGACCCACGAAAAGCCCAACTCCGACACCGGCGCCGATCCCGGCGAGAGGGCCGTAGGGGCTGGCGTAGGCGGCGGTGACGCTGCCCAAAGCGGCCACGGTGCCGACCGATAGGTCGATCCCGCCGGTCATGATGACGAAGCACATGCCAAGCGCCACCAGCGCAAACATGGAATTGTAGCGCAGCACGCTCATGATGTTGAAAGGGCTAAGAAAATTGTCGTAGCGGAGATAGCCGAAGAGGATCAGGAGGGCGAGCGCCAGCACCACGCCGTAGGCGCCGGCGATGCGGGCGAGGTGAACACGGTTCATTCGCTTTTCCCCCGCTGCTGTATCCAAACCGCTAACACAATGATAACCGCGAGAGCCACTTGTGCGGCTGAATCGGGGACTCCATTGGCCAGCAGGGTGTAGCGCACCAACTGGATGGTCAAAGCGCCGAGCAGGGTGCCGATGATCAAGGCACGTCCACCGCTCAAAAGCGTGCCGCCAACCGCGACGGCCGCGATGGCGTCCAGCTCCATGCCCAGGCCCACCAGATTGGCGTCGCTGGAGGAATTGATGGCGATGACCACGAGGCCGGCGATGCCGGCGCAGAAGCCGGAGATGGCATAGACGGCGAGCTTGACCTTCTTGACCGCGACGCCGGACAGGCCGGAGGCGCGCTCATTGCCGCCGATCGCCAGGATCTGGCGGCCAAAGACGGTCTTGCGGATGACCCAGGCCGCAATGGCAACCAGGATCACCATCACGATGACCTGAAATGGAATGCCGAGCACCCGGCCAAGGCCGATGAACTGGAACTCGGGAACGCGGAAGGTCTGCAACTGGCCATTGGTCATGACCTGGGCAATGCCGCGCCCGGCGATAAACAGCACCAGGGTGGCGATGATCGGCTGGATGCGGAAGCGGGCGATCAGCCAGCCGTTGAACAAGCCCAGCAGGGTTGCCACCCCCACCGCTATGATGATGGCGAGCGCCACGGCAAGGTAGATGTTGCCGATGGGAAAGAGCTTGCTCATGAACACCATCGGGGCCAGGGCGCCCGATATCGCCATGAGTGAGCCCACCGACAGATCGATGCCGCCGGTCGCGATGACCAGGGTCATGCCAACAGCAACGATGACGATGGTGCAGACCTGCGTCAGGTTGACGTTAAGCGTCTGCAGCGTCGCAAAATTGGGGGTGAAGACGAGGTTGAAGAGCAAAAGCAGCACCAGCGCCAGCACGGTGCCGTAGCGGGCCAGCAGCTCAAACGGATTGAGGGCCCGTCTCTGGGGCGAAAGCGGGCGCACAGCGTCGGTCATGCTGCGGCCTCCACCGTGCCATGCGCCATGGCGCTCATGACCGCATCTTCGCTCGCCTGCGCGCGGTCGAGTTCGGCAACACTGATCCCTTCGCGCAACACGAAGACGCGGTCGGCGCCTTCGATGACCTCCTCGAGTTCCGATGAGATCATCAGGACAGCCAGCCCGTCATCGGCCAACGATTTGATCAGCAACTGGATTTCACCCTTGGCGCCCACGTCGATGCCACGGGTCGGCTCGTCCAGGATCAGCAATTTCGGTTCGGTCGCCAGCCAGCGCCCCAACAGCACCTTTTGCTGATTGCCGCCGGAGAGCTCACGAATTTTCTGGTTGGGACCCGAGCACTTTATGGACAGGGCCCTGATGAACTTCTCGACGATGGCGCGCTGCCGGGCTTCATCGATGATGCCCGATCTGGCCAGCCTGGGCATAAGCGCCAACATCATGTTTTCGGCAACGCTCATATCGGGAACGATCCCCTCGGCCTTGCGGTCCTCGGTGCAAAAGCCCATGCCGGCATTGATGGCATCGATGGGATGTGCGGGGTCGTAGGGTACCCCGCCCAGGCTCATGGTGCCGCCGGTGCGCCTGTCGGCAGCAAAGGCGAGCCGCGCCGTCTCGGTGCGGCCGGCGCCAAGCAGGCCCGCAAAGCCTGCAATCTCGCCCCGCCTTATCGAAAAGCTCACATCCCGGACGGTACTGCCCGCACTCAGGTGCTCGGCGGAAAAGAAAACCTCCCCAAGCTTGGCGGGGTCGCGGTCGGTAAAGGCGGTCGCATGGCCCGCCGTGCGGGCAATCTCGCGCCCCAGCATGGAGGACACGAGGTCGAGCTTGCCGATCTCGGCCATCTCGGCGACCCGCACAGTGCGGCCGTCGCGCATGATGGTCACCCGGTCGCACACGGCATAGAGCTCATCAAGCTTGTGGCTGACGAAAACCACGGAAACGCCCTCCGCCTTGAGCTGACGGATCACCTCGAACAGCACGCCCGCTTCCCGTTCATCGAGCGATGAGGTCGGCTCGTCCATGATGACCAGCTTGGCGTCAAATCCGATGGCCCGGGCGATGGCGACCATCTGCTGGGTGGCAGTGGAAAATTCCATGACCGGGCGGCGCACGTCGGCCTTGATGCCAAAGCGGGCCAGCAGGCGCTCGGCCTCGGCGTGCATGGCGCCCCAGTCAAGCAGGCCAAAGCGCCGCTTTTCGCGGCCCAGGCAAATGTTCTCGGTAATGGAGCGGTAGGGAACCAGGTTGATCTCCTGGTAGATTGTCGAAATGCCGTTCAGTTGCGCCTGCTGGGGCGAAGCGACCTCAAACGGCTTGCCATCGAAGGTGACACTGCCGGAGTCCTTCTTGTGATAGCCGGTCAGAACCTTGATCAGAGTGGACTTGCCGGCGCCGTTCTGGCCGATCAGCGCGTGGACCTCACCCCGCCGTACGGCAAAGCTGGCGCCGCTGAGCGCAGGAATACCGGCAAAGCGCTTGTCGATGCCGGACATGTCGAGCAGCAGGTCCTCACTCATCCTGACTACCTTTTGTTGTGCATCGGATAAAGCGATGCGGGATGCACTCATGC
>JAQGJI010000223.1 GCA_028290685.1 Devosia sp.
CTGGCACGAACCGCTAGCCCATTGAATCCTGGGGTGAGCGTACCTGCTCGACGATTACCTCGACATCCATGCCCAGGTAATCGTCTTTCTTTCCGATAAACGTGCCGCCGATGGGGATGGCCTGGCGCGGTTCGCGCGCGACACCGACGCGGATCAGGTCGCGCGTGCCGATAATCCCGTTGGTAGGGTCGAATTCGACCCAGCCGGCACCGGGCAGGTAAACCTGACACCAGGCATGGGTTGCGCCCCCACCGCGGTGATCACCATCGCGGGCGGGGGAATAGAGATAGCCGGTAACGAACCGCGCCGCCAATCCGAGGGAGCGCACGGCCTCGATCATCAGCAAGGCAAAGTCGCGGCAAGTGCCCTGGCGGGTATCGAGCGTTTTGGCCGGAGGCTGGGTGCCGGGGTCCGGACGGCGCAGATATTTGAAACTTTCCTTGATGCCGTGCGTCATGTTGGCCAGCAAATGGCCGGTGCTGGTCGTGCCGCGTGAATCCAAGAAGCGCCTGGCCCACGCATCGACCTGACTATCGTTGGGATATTGCCGGCGCAGATTTGGCGCCAGGTCGATGGCATCCACATCGCCATAGGCAAAAGGGAAGGTCTTGGCCCTGGTGTCGATTTCAAACGCGGGCGTCAGCTCCGGCGTGTGATCAAGCACCATGCTTGCGACGATTTTCAGCTCTTCTGAGCCTTCCCCGAATTCGGCAATGGCAATGCCGTTGCCAAACACGTCGTGGATCCAGCGGATGGAGACCGGCTTGGGATGAATGGACAGCGAAAAGCTTTCCAGCGTCTGTTCCATGCTGTCGCGCGGACGCACCAGCATGCGATGCTCCCCGAACTTTACCGGGCGCGCATAGGAATAGATCGTCTGGTGGCGAACAGAGAGTAGAGTCACGAGACAACCGTGATCTTTTCGGCGGCCCGGGTAATGCCGGTATAAAGCCAGCGTGCCCGCTCCTCGCGGAACACGAAGCTTTCATCAAACAGGTACACACTGTCCCACTGGGACCCTTGCGCCTTGTGGACCGTAAGGCAGTAGCCAAAGGTGAACTCATCGAACTGGCGCCGCTCAGGCCAGCCCATGGCGTCTTCCTCGCCCGAAAAGAACGCCTTGTGGGTCAGAACACGCGTTTCGCCTTTGCCTTCTTCGGCGCCGAGCAGCAGCGAATATTTGCCATTGGAGCGGCGGGTTACTTCGGTCACGATCCAGATCTGTCCATTAAGCAGCTTCTTGCGCGGATTGTTGCGCAGGCACACCATGCGGTCCCCTTCGACCGGTTCGTGAAACGGCAGGCCGCGTAGTTCGCGCAAGCGATCATTATACTGCAATCGGGTTTTGTTGCGGCCGACCAGCACCTGGTCGGCGACCAGCACCGCGCTGCGATCGACCTGCTCGCGCCCCACCACGATGGATTCCCCATACGAGCCCCGCTCGAGATAGCCTCCTTCGCGCACCTGCATGGAGAGGTGGATGATGGGATTGTCCGCCGCCTGCCGGTGAATTTCGGTGAGCATGATGTCGGGTTCATCGGCCGTAAAAAACCCTGCACCCTGCACTGGCGGCAACTGGAACGGATCGCCCAGCACCAGCACCTTGACCCCGAAGCTGAGCAAATCCTTGCCCAATTGCTCGTCCACCATGGAGACTTCATCGATAACAATCAGATCGGCGTCCGCTGCGGGGCTTTCATCGTCGAGCACAAAGCGCGGCTCGCCCTCTTTTTCGCTGACCAGGGTGTAGATAAGGGAATGGATCGTCTGGGCCCCCTTGCAGCCGCGCTTGCGCATGACCAGCGCGGCCTTGCCGGTGAAGGCGGCGTACTTAACGCTGCGCACATCCTGAGCGAGATGTACGGCCAGCGTCGACTTGCCTGTCCCCGCCCAGCCGAACAGGCGGAACACCTGCGGTCCGTTCCTGTCCTTGAGCCAAGCGGAAACCGCCAGCAGAGCTGCATCCTGTTGGGGCGACCAGACGGGCATCAGCGAATGGTGGTCCTGACGGTGCCGATGCCCTCGATAGAGCCTTCCAGCACATCTCCGCGCACCACTGCACCGACGCCTGCAGGCGTGCCGGTCATGATCAGATCGCCCGCCCTGAGCGTCACCAAGCCGCTCAGATGCGCAATAGCTTCGCCGACGGTCCAGATCTGCTCAGCCAGATCGCCTTGCTGACGCACATCGCCGTTGACCCGAAGCGTGATCGCGCCCCGGCCAGGATGACCGATGGCGCTGGCCGGCTCGATGGTGCCGATCGGAGCGGAATGATCGAACCCCTTGGCCATTTCCCATGGACGCCCAGCCTTTTTGGCAGCGCCCTGCAAATCGCGCCGGGTCATGTCGAGCCCAACGGCATAGCCATAGACATGGTCAAGCGCCTGGCCCGGAGCGATACCGGCGCCATCCCTGCCGATGGCGACGACCAGTTCCACTTCGTGCTGCAAATCCCCCGTCTGGGGCGGGTAGGGCATGGCCGCGCCCCCCACCACCACGGCATCGGCCGGCTTGGCAAAGAAAAACGGCGGTTCGCGCTCGTCATTGCCCATTTCGCGGATGTGCTCGGCGTAGTTGCGGCCGACGCAGTACACCCGGCGTACGGCGAACAGGCCGCCTCGCGCGATGGGGATGGAAACCGGGGCAGGCGGTTCAAACAGGAAGTCAGCCACGCTTGAAGTCCTCGGCATAGGGGGCGATCAGGTCAAGGTCGATCTTGCTCAGGCGGTCCTGCGCGGTAAAGGACTGATGCCAATAGGGATAAAGCAGCGGCGGCTGGCTCACCGCATCGAGCCTGGCGCGTTCCTCGCCGGTCAGGCTGAGTTCAGCGGCCAGCAGATTGTCCCTGAACTGGGCTTCCGAGCGGCCACCGATGATCACCGAGGTGACACCGGGACGCCCGAGCAGCCAGGCCAGCGCCACCTGCGCACCCGACACACCACGACTTTCCGCTATCATAACGATAACATCGACAATGTCGTATAGCTTGTTCCAGTCATAGACCGGTGGTTCGCGCGACCCCCCGACATGGCGTCCCGTTTCGGGTCCACCCTGGCGCCGGTATTTGCCCGACAGCAAGCCGCCCGCCAGCGGCGACCAGACCAGAATGCCCAGGCCCTGATCCTGCGTGATCGGCACCAGTTCATATTCGGCTTCGCGCGAATGGAGCGTGTAGTGGATCTGCTGGGAGACGAACCGCTCACCGCCCTTTTTGTCGGCCGCGGCCAGCGCCTTCATCATGTGCCAGCCCGAATAATTGGAACACCCGATATAGCGCACATGCCCGTGGCGCACGAGGGTGTCCAGAGCCTCCATGGTTTCCTCGATGGGCGTCATCCCGTCCCATTCATGGACCTGGTAGAGGTCGATGTGATCGGTCTTGAGGCGCTTCAGGCTTGCCTTGCAACTCTCAATGATGTGGTGGCGGGACAGGCCGATCTCGTTGGGCCCCTCGCCCATCTTGAAACGCACCTTGGTGGCGATCAAAGTCCTCTGGCGGCGTCCGTTTTCGGCCAGGGCGGCCCCGATCATCTGCTCGGACACGCCCGCATTGTAGACATTGGCGGTGTCGAGCATGTTGATCCCGGCATCAAGGCACAGATCGATCTGGCGCGTCGCCTCGTCCTGCCCGGTGGCGCCGACCTTTTCCGATCCGCCAAAGGTCATGGTGCCCATGGTCAGCGTCGACACCTTGAGGCCCGAGCGGCCCAGATAACGATATTGCATCGGCATTCCTTCTTTGTTCTGGCCTTAGGGCTAAAGGGCATTGGGAGTCGGGTCAATGGATTGGTGGCAGGATCGGTCCATCTGCGCTAAATCACCCTTCTCACCCCCGAAAGCCCCTCCTTGCGCGCTCCATCCGTTGTTGTTTCCGTGTCGCTGGTTGCCCTGGGCATGGTGTTCACCCAGACCGGGGCATCGTTTGCCAAGGGGCTTTTCCCGCTGGTGGGCGCGGCAGGCGCCACGACGCTGCGGCTGAGCCTTGCAGCCCTGATCCTGCTGGCGCTGTTCCGACCGTGGCGGCAAAGGCTGGAGCGCCAGCAATGGCGCGCCGTGCTGCTGTATGGCGCGACCATGGGCGCCATGAACCTGTTTTTCTATGCCGCCCTTGCCAGCATTCCGCTGGGCGTTGCCGTGGCCCTGGAATTCACCGGGCCGATGGCGGTTGCGCTGGCCGGAGCCCGCAAGGCGCTCGACTTTTTCTGGATTGTCCTGGCCCTCGCAGGATTTGGCGCGCTGCTGCCGCTGGGGCAGGCAACGGGGGACATCAGCCCGGTCGGGGTGCTCCTGGCGCTTGCCGCCGGTGGCTGCTGGGCCGGCTACATCATTTTCGGCCAACGCGCCGGAACCGGCGGGGGCCCCCATATCACGGCGCTGGGGGTTTCCATTGCCGCCATGATCGCCCTGCCGTTCGGCATCGGCACAGCGGGAGTTGCGCTGCTCGATCCGGCCATCCTGCCCATTGCCCTGGGGGTGGCCCTGCTGTCGAGCGCCATCCCCTACGCGCTCGACATGGTGGCCCTGCCCCATATTCCTTCGCGCCTGTTCGGCATTTTGATGAGCGGGCAACCGGCACTGGCGGCACTCATGGGCTTGCTGGTGCTGGGCGAACGGCTCAACTGCTGGCAGCTTGCCGGCATCGCCGCGATTATTCTTGCCTCGCTGGGCGCGACGATCACCATTGCCCGCAGCGTTCCAGCGCCGGTTTCCTGACAAAACCGCTTCACGGGCCCGCTGTTTGAGGCATAGTCGCTCCTCATCAACCCAATGAGGCCTTCACATGCTGTATGCCGTCCTCTGCTACAATGATGAAAACGCCGTCACTGCCTGGACCAAGGAGGAGGACGATGCCTGCATGGCGCGCCTTGCCAAAGTTCAGGCCGCCATGAAGGCCAAGGGCAAGCTGGGCCCGGTCGTCCGGCTCCAGCCCACTACCTCTGCCACGACGCTGCGCAAAAGCTCCGGGGAACCGCTGATCCTTGATGGCCCGTTTGCCGAGACCAAGGAGCAATTTCTGGGGTTTTACATCGCCGATTGCGAAACGCTCGACCAAGCCATTGCCTTTGCCAAGGACCTGGCGATCGCCAATCCGGGCCTTGGGTCCTACGAAATCCGGCCGGTTTCGCTGTTCCTGCCAAGCGAAATGGCGAGCCAAGCTGTCGAACAGGCATGAACTCGCTCGTCGTATCGGCATAAGACCAGTTGCACGGAGCTTCCCATGACCGACTTTCGTCCCAGAACGGGTGTAACGCCCTATCTCAGCGTCGATGGCGCCGCCAAGGCCATCGCGTTCTATGTCACAGCCTTTGGTGCCGTGGAGCGGGAGACCATGCCCAATGAAGCGGGTGACCGGCTGATGCATGCGCAGATCGATGTCAATGGCAGCCCGATTTTCCTGTCCGATTTTTTCCCCGACCATGGCTACCCACCCGTTGCCCCCCAGGCGTTCAACCTGCACCTGCATGTGGATGATGCGCAGATGTGGTGGGACCGCGCCATTGCCGGGGGCGCCACGATCCTGTCCCCGCTCAAGCAAGAGTTCTGGGGCGACATTTACGGTCAGCTCAAGGACCCGTTCGGCGTCACCTGGGCGATCGGGCAATCAATGCCCCCAAAGGCCCAGCAATAGGCAGGGGCGGCCGCAGCGTTGCCGGCGCCCTTTGGGTGGCTCGCGGCCGGGCTGGAATGGTGCGGTCCGGCTGGTGGGCGGAGATGGCCGCCCCCTCGGCTGGTTGCAGAACGTTGGCACGCTCCGCCCGGCGCCGTTCGGGTGCGCCGCGTCCTGGCTATCATGGTTATGCAAGCCTCAGGCGGGCGGCAGTGGCATCCCTGGTTGCGCGAACCCGCCCAGTTGGTGCTCGTATGCGGCCAGCACCTGCCGGGTTCGCGAGGCGGCAGGGATGGGGAACCGCAGATCGGCGATGATGCGGGCGGGGCGCCCGTCAAGAACCACGACCCGGTCCGCCAGTCGCGCGGCATCCTGGGGCTGGTGGGAAACCAGCAGCACGGTGGGGCTGGTCAGCCCAATCAGCCGGCTGATCAGCCGGTACATGTCATCGACCAGCGTGCGGTCCAGCGACACGAAGGGCTCATCGAGCAGCAGCAGGCGCGCATTGTGGGCAAAGGCCCGGGCCAGCGCCACCCGGCGCTGCATGCCGCCCGACAATTGGTGCGGGTAGGCGTCGGCCTCCCCAGCCAGTCCCATCCGGGCCAGGGCGGCAAGGGCGGCGGCACGGCTCATGGCGGGCGCTGCGGCACGGATGTTGCCGATCACGGTCAGCCAGGGCAGCAGCCGCGGGTCCTGAAACACAAAGCCGGGCGGCGGGGCCTGAAAGGCGTTGATCCCGTCCAGTTCGACGGTGCCGTGGAAATCCCGGTCGATCCCGGCCACCAGCCGCAACAGCGTCGATTTTCCGATGCCTGAAGGCCCGAGCACGGCAAGCACAGTGGCTGGCTCGACATCGAGCGCAAACCCGGCAAAGACCGGAACGGGGCGCCCGGGGAAGCGCTTCTCGATGATCTGAAGGCTCAGGCCGGGTCCGCGCGCCATCGCAGGATCCTCCGCTCCAGCGGCCGCAGCAGGCCGTATTCAAAAGCCAATACAACAAGGATGAACGCCCCCGTGTAGGCCAGGATGCCGCCAATGTCGAAGAACTGGAACAGCACGCTTACCCGATAGCCGACCCCGCCATCGCTGCCCAGCACTTCGAACACCAGAACGATCTTCCAGATCAGCGACAATCCCGTGCGGGCGGCGGCCAGCACAAAGGGCAATAGCTGCGGCAGGAACACCAGCAGCAGCTTGCGCCAGGGGGACAGGCGCAGCGCCTGGGCCAGTTCTTCGTAGGCTGGCAGGAAACTGCGCACGCCTTCGCGAATGGTGGTGACCACCAGCGGGACCTTGTTGATCACGACGGCGGAGATGAGCGCCACTTCGGTGAGCCCCAGCCAGATATAAAGCACGATGGCCACGACAATGGCGGGCAGGTTGAGCCCCACCAGCAGCCAGGCCGAAAACAGCCGGTCGAGCCAGCGCACCCGCCCCAGCACGATCCCCAGGGCGGTGCCCAGCGCCATGGCGATGAAGAAGGCAAGGCCTGCGCGCAGCAGCGTCTTGCCCAGATCGGGCAGCAGATTGGCTTGTGTGCCCAGAACCCACATTTCCCACCCCACCGCGATGGGGGAAGGAAACAGGCGGTTGGCAAACACCATGGCAAGGATTTGCCAGACCAGCAGCAGGAGCGGCAGCGACAGATACTCCAGGGCCCGAAATGGCCCAGGCTTATCTGGCGTGCCGGCGACCCTCCCGCCTATTTGCGGTATCCTGCCCAAAATGTGCCAGGATCAAGCGCGGCCTGTTCTCCCACCAGTTCGGCACCCCCATATCGGGCCAGGAGCGCAAAGGTCTGCTCGGCCGGCTCCTGACTGTCCGGATCGTAGCTGGTGACAATCCCCGCCCGGTAATCGTCGCGCAACTGGCTGAACAGCGCCGGGTCATCGGCCGCTCCCATCAATTGCCTGATCCCCTCCCATGCCGCGTCGTCCGTTGCCAGAACGTGCTTGGCCGCGAAAGAGGTATCGAGGAAGCGCACGAGGGCGTCCCGCTTGCCGGCTGCCGTGGCATCGGTAAAGGTCCAGCCCAGCAGGGGCGGCGGCTGGGTCACGCCAAGCTCCTCGAGCATATCGGCCACCGAGAGCATCTCGACCATGCCCGCGGCCTTGGCGCGCGCATTCCACTGCCAGAAATTGAGCCCGGCATCGACATTGCCAGCGCTCAGCAACTGGTTGATCAGCGGTGGCGCTCCGTAGCGGGCACTGGCGTCGTCGGCCAGCGCTGCGCCCGTTGTGCGGTTGTAGTAGGCCTGCAGGATCACCCAGCTTTTATCCACCGGACCGCCCGCGACCCCGATGGTCTTGCCCTTGAGATCGGCAGGCGCGGCGATGGCGCTGTCGTGTGGCACCATCAAGCCGCCAACGGCCAGTGAATGGGGTACCATGGTCACCCCATTGCCCTGCTCACGCTGGATCGAAACCCAGACGAAATCGGACAGGATCACATCGACCGCGCCGGCCTGCAGCGCGATCTGCCCCGCCTTGCTGTCGGCCAGCGGCCGCACGACCAGATCCAGCCCATGCTGCTGGTCCAGCTCCAGTGCCTTGATGGTCTGGATTTCCCATTGCACCGTGCCGCTTTCCTGCACGCCGACGATGAGGCTGTGCGGCCCCTGCTGCGCCAGGCTTGCAGTGCTGCCGCAGACCAGCAGCCCGAAGGCCAGCGTGAATTTACCCAATCGATGCACCATCACTCTCCTAAAGTCCTTGCTTGCTGGACCCCCGCAACGGTCCTTAGGGCGAGCCTGTCGCACCAGAAGGGCCGGGCAACAGATCGCGCCGCGCCCCAGGGTTCGTGCAAGCCCGCCATGAAGTCCGCTACAGGAGCTGCCTAGGCCCCCGTGACCCGCCAGATGACATCGCCGACATCGTCCGCCATCAGCACGGCACCATCGGCAGCAAGGGCCACCCCGACCGGGCGCCCATAGGAAAATTTCTCGTCTGGCGACAGGAAGCCGGTCAGGATATCGCGCGGCAGGCCCACGGGCTTGCCCCCTTCAAACGCCACGAAAGCCAGTTTGTAGCCGCTGAGCTTGGAGCGGTTCCAGGAGCCGTGCTGACCGATCGCCATGCCGGCCGGGAAGCCCGGCAAGGTGCCCTCGGGCAAATAGCACAGGCCCAGGGAGGCCGTGTGCCCGCCCAAGGCATAATCGGGAGCCAGGGCCGAGGCGACCTTGGCTGCATCCTGGGGAACGCGATCATCCACCGTCTGGCCCCAATAGCTGAACGGCCAGCCGTAAAAGCCGCCATCCTGCACCGATGTCAGATAATCGGGTGGAGTTTCATCGCCCAGCCCGTCGCGCTCGTTGACCACCGTGAACAGCGTATCGCTTTGCGGCTCCCAGGCCATGCCCACCGGGTTGCGCAAGCCGCCGGCAAACACCCGCGACTGGCCGCTGGCCAGATCCAGTTCGTGGATACAGGCCCGGTCGATCTCCGCCTCAAGCCCCGCATCGCCAATATTGCTGAGCGATCCCACCGCAACATAGAGCTTGGCGCCATCCTTGCTGGCAATCAGATTACGCGTCCAGTGCCCGCCGGGCTTGGTGCTCATGAGCTTGCGCGGATGGGCGGTGATGCGGGTGGCGCCGCTTTCATAGGGATAGGCCAGGACGGCGTCGCTGGCGCCGACATACAGCGTGTCCCCGAGCAGCACCATGCCGAAAGGCTGGCGCACGTTCTCGATGAAGCTGTACCGCGTTTCCGCCACCCCATCGCCATCGCTGTCGCGCAGCAGGGTGATGCGGTTGGGACTGTCGCCCGAGGCGCGCGCCCGCTTCATGGTGCTCGACATGGCATGATCGAACAGGGTCTTGGGGTTGCCCGATTCACCCATCGATTCTGCGACCAGGACGTCGCCATTGGGCAAGACATGCATATTGCGCGGGTGATCGAGCTTGGCCGCGAAGGCGTTGACCTTGAGCCCGGGAGCCACGAGCGGGGTGCGACCGTTTTCCCAGCCCTTAGCCGTCGGCATCTTCAGCGTCGGGATAGCGCCTTGCGGCTTGGCATCGGGGATGGCCGGCGCCGTGCCATAGACCGGGGGGCGCGGACCATCCTTGGAATGGCGGACAGCGACGGCAACAGCACCAACCGCAGCAACGGCGCGGGCGAAAATGGAATTATCGGTCATGAAAGCATCTCGATTGCAACGAAGCTGAACCTGACCAACCTAATGCCATTGCAGCGATGCAAAGACCAGCCTTTCCAATACATCAACCGTGATCGCCGGCGAGAAGCGCAGGAGAAACAATAGGCAACCTTCTTTAGCCGATGTCGTTAGTTGCTCCGCGGGGGCATCAACGGAGGAGAAATCCACAAATGAAAACGACCTCTATAATTTCCCTGACTGCCGCACTGCTCTTGTCCACAGCTTCGGTATCCCTTGCCCAGACCGCAACGGGAACCGTCGATGCCGGTGCCGGAGTGACAGTGGACGGTGGCGCAACCGGTGTTTCGGGCTCGGCCAGCGGCACCGGTGCGGTCAGCGGCACAGGCTCGACGAGCGGTGGCACGGTCGGTGCCGGCACCAGCGCAGACGTCGATATCTCGCTCGATACCAACAATGACGGAGTTGTTGATGATGCTGAAGCGGCTGCAGGTGTCGACGCTTCGGGCAGCGTGAACTTGGATACCAATGGAGACGGCACTATTTCGGCGGAGGAACGGGCAGCAGGCGGAGCCTCTGGCAACGTTAACCTCGATACCGATGGAAACGGCACGATCTCGGAAGAGGAACGGGCAGCAGGCGGAGCCGCTGGCGATGTTGACCTCGATACCGATGGAAACGGCACGATCTCGGACGAAGAACGGGCCGCCGGCGCAGACGATGCCGACGAAAATTCTCCCTCAGGCAGGGACGAATGCGCCAATGTCGACATGACCGGCATGGCCTCGGCCGCGGACATTGTTGCAATCCAGAGTACCGTAGCCATCCAGATCGTGGCACTCACCGATTGTGACGACACTGTCAGCGCAAACCTGGATGCGGACGTTCAGTCGGCCCTGCAGGGCAATGCATCGATCGCCGCCGAACTGGCCCGCCAGGGCGTGAGTGCCAGCGAAGTGCTGGGCGTGATGGCAGCGGGCACCTCGGTGACGGTTTATGTCGCTGATGATGACCGCAACGACAATGACGATGAGAGCACTTCCACTGAAGGCACTGTCAGCCAGTAAGCTGGAAGATCACCACGGGCCCAAGGCAACAGCCTGGGCCCGTTGGAATATCTAGGGCAGATGATTGAAGCTGGAGGCCTCGCCCTGGACTTGAACCAAGGGTGAGGGGAGTTGCAATCCCCCGCGTGTCCCTCCGCCACGAGGCCATGCTCCCATTGGTAAGAGCGCCCAGCGCCAACGTCAATGCAATCGTGGTGCGGGCAAAGGGGCTTTTCCCACCATCGCCCAGATCGTGCCGTCCAGGCCTATCCCGCCAGCAAGCCATAGGCACGCGGACGGGAGACGGAAAATTGCGCTCCGCCCCTTAGCCGATGGCATACCGAAAACCGACACAGCCCGCCCCACCCCGAAGCACCGGGAGGCCGGGCGGGATTTGTGTGCGCGCCCCGCTGCACCCCGGTTTTGGGTCAGGATTGCGGCATGGACCGCCCGGGAGCGGAATGGGGGGCGATGGATACCGACAAGCCGCCGAATGCGGCAGGCCAGCAGCGGCGGGCGCCAGAGCGATCGTGCTGAAACAGGTTGAACATAGGGGCCGCCGTGCAACCGCGCTCCC
>JAQGJI010000002.1 GCA_028290685.1 Devosia sp.
TGCCCGCTAAGGCCGTGTTCGAGTTGCCGCTCGATGTCGGTAAGCAGCGATGAGGCGCCGAAGCGGAACAGATGCGGCTGCAGCCACTGGGTGCCCAGTTCTTCCTTCATCAGCGCCATGTATTTAAGCGCGTCCCCGGCCGTGGCGATGCCGCCGGCGGGCTTGTAGCCGATCTCGATGCCGGTTTGTTCGGCGAACCAGCGGATCATGCGGATCATGGTCAGCGAGGTCACGAGGTTGGCGTTGACCTTTTCCTTGCCCGTGGACGTCTTGATGAAATCGGCGCCGGCCAGCATGCAGACCAGCGAGGCCTTGGCGATGTTGGTTTGCGTGGCCAGCTCGCCCGTGCCCAGGATGGTCTTGATGTGGGCATCGCCACAGGCCTTGCGGAAAGCGCGGACCTGATCGTAGAGCGCTTGCCAGTCGCCGCGCAGCACCATGCCGCGTTCGATGACGATGTCGATTTCCTCGGCGCCATCGGCGACCGACAGCTCGATTTCGCGCAGCTTGGTTTCGACGGGTGCCAGACCATGGGGGAAGGCGGTGGAGACGGCGGCCACGGGGATGCCGGTACCCTTGAGGGCGTTTACCGCAGTCGTGACGAAGGCGTGGTAGACGCAGACGGCGCCGGGCAGGATGCGCAGATTGCCCACATCGAGCTGCTCGAGAATGTCCTGGCGCAAGGGGTGGCGGGCCTTGGCGCAGAGGCGCTCGACCCGGCCGGGGGTGTCGTCGGCGTTGAGCGTCGTGAGATCGATCAGGGTAATGGCCTTGAGCAGCCAGGCGAGCTGATACTCCTTCTTGACCGTGCGACGGGTGCCGATGGTGGAAGCGCGGCGCTCCAGCGCGGAGCGGTTCATGCGGACGCGGCCGACCCAATCGAGGTCCAGCGGGAAGCCCGGATTGCGCTTGTGCATGGACTCCGAACGATGCCTGTCGACGATCTTGAGGCTCATAGTTCCTCCACCAGCGCGGGGATGAGCCTTTTGAGCTTGTCCGCGCCCTGCACCGCCATGGTCTTGGTGTGCTCATGGCTGATGTTTTCGGCCGAAAGGCCCGCGCCCATATTGGTTATGGACGAACAGGCCCAGACTTTCATGCCAAGGAAACGCCCCAGGATCACCTCGGGTGCCGTTGACATGCCGACGGCATTGGCGCCCAGGCGAATGGCCATCTGGATTTCGGCGACAGTTTCAAAACTCGGACCGGAATACCATAGATAGACCCCTTCGCCGAGGCGGATGTCGAGCCGCTCGGCAAGGCCTTGCGCCTTGGCACGCAGATCGGGGGCATAGCAGCCGACCATGTTCACAAAACGGCGGTCGGTGGCTTCCCCGATCAGGGGGTTCATCCCGGCATAATTGATATGATCGGAAATCAGCATCAGATCGCCGGGGCGGAAGCGCTCGTCGACCGAGCCGGCCGAGTTGGTGAGCAGCAGCGTTTGCGCGCCAAGATCGGCCATGGTTTCGAGCGCCGGACGCATGGCGGCGGCGTTGCCATGTTCGTAGTAGTGTTCGCGTCCGGTAAGAACTGCAACGCGCTTGCCGCCCAGAGTGCCGATCAGCAGGTCACGGCCGTGGCCGGACACGCCGCCGCCGGGGAAGCCCCTGAGCTCGGAATACGGTATGGCAAGCCTGTTTTCGAGCAGATCCCCGATTGCGGACAGGCCGGAGCCAAGCACGATGGCAGCGGCAATGGGCTCCTTGCCGGCGATCTTCCGGATGGTTTTGGCGGCTTTGCTCATTTGGGCAAATACTCCGGCCCAAAGGAATGGGGCAGCAGTTGATCAAGCGTCTGCGCCAGCGCAACCCCCTCGATGCCATGGGAGATGACCGTTACGCCAAGGTCGGCGAACTCGCGGATGCGCTGGCGGCACCCGCCGCACGGGGTGACAGGCGCCGCGCCGGGACCAGTGACATAGATGCGGGCGACGCGCCGGGCACCGCCCGCGATCATGGCTGCGATAGCCGAGGTTTCCGCGCAATTACCCTGCGGATAGGCGGCGTTCTCGATGTTGCAGCCGGAATAGATCTTGCCGTCATCGGCAAGGATCGCGGCACCTACGGAGAAGCGGGAATAGGGCGCATAGGCCTTGGCGCGAATGGCCTCGGCGGCCTCAAACAAGGCCTGGTCGGTTTCAGTTATGGTCATTTTGTCTCCATTCCTTGCACGAGCCGCTTGCCTTGATTTGATTGCCGGATGTGATCCCGGCCACGGCCGGGATCCATCTGAGATCTCAGCATGGTCGCGGCCTGGGCCGGGATGAGACTGAGGATGGGGTGCCTGAGCGCCCCACAAGACAAAGGAACTAGCGCTCCTTGGTATAGGGCACACCGCCAGCCTTGGGGCCAACGGCCTTGCCGATGAACCCGGCGAGCAGCACAACGGTCAAGATATAGGGCAGCGCCTGGATGGCCTGGACGGGAATTTCGATATCAAACAGACGCGCGCTCTGGAGACGAATCTGCAGCGCGTCAAGAAAACCGAACAGCAAACAGGTGAACATGGCCGGAACCGGCTTCCACTTGGCAAAGATCAGTGCCGCCAGGGCGATATAGCCTTTACCGGCCGTCATGTTGTTGCCAAAGCCCGAACCCTGGGCAATGGAAAAATAGGCGCCGGCCAGGCCGCACAACAGCCCGGTGATGATGATGGCCTGGTAGCGCAGGGCCACCACGGAGATGCCGGCCGTATCCACCGCCTTGGGATTTTCGCCCACGGCCCGCAGGCGCAGACCGAAGCGGGTGCGATAGAGCACATAGGCGGTGACCGCCACCATGGCAAAAGCGATATAGACGAGGATGTAGTGGCCCGAGATCAGGTCTGCATAGATCGGGCCAAGGATTGGCACGCCCCCCAGTCCGCTGGCGAATGGCAGATCGATCGTCGTGAAGCGTCCGCCCTCGCCCAGGGGCGGCGTGCGGCCCCCTTGCGCAAACCAGGTCTGGCCAAGAAAAGTCGTCATGCCGGCGGCCAGCATGTTGATGGCGACGCCCGCAATCAGCTGATTGCCCTTGAGCGTGATGGCGGCAACCCCCTGCAGCAGGGCCGTCCCCAATGACACGGCCATGCCGGCGAGCAGCCCCAGCCAGGCCGAGCCCGAAATGGCGGCTACGGCGCCCGCTGCAAAGGCGGCCGCCAACATCTTGCCCTCAAGGCCGATATCAAAGAGGCCCGCCCGCTCGGAATAAAGCCCGGCCAGGCAGGCCAGCAGCAGGGGCGTCGAGAGGCGGATCGTCGCGTCCAGGATGGACAGGATCGTGGACATGTCCATCTCAGCTCTCCGTCCGCGCTGTTTCCCGCGCAATTGCTTCGGTCTTGTGCTCGGGAGTATAGAGCATGAAGGCCCGTTCCAAGCCGGGGCGGAAAAGCCCCTCCATGGCGCCGGTGAAAAGAATGACCAGAGCTTGGATAACCACGATCATCTCGCGCGTTATGCCGGGAATGACGAACTGAAGTTCCTGCCCACCCTGGTAGAGCGCCCCAAAAAGCAGGGACGCCAGCAGGATGCCGATCGGATGGTTGCGGCCCATCAGGGCCACGGCAATGCCCACAAAGCCCGCGCCAGCCACGAAGTCCAGCACCAGCCGCCCCTGGACGCCCATCACTTCGTTGATCGCCACCATGCCGGCCAGGGCACCCGAAATGGTCATGGTGATCATGATCATCCTCGAGTTGGAAATACCGGCATAGCGCGACGCGGTCGGGTTTGCGCCCAGCACGCGCATGGCATAGCCGAATTTGGTGTGCCAGATCAGGATGTAGACCCCGACCAGCGCCAGCATGGCGATGACAATCGTGAGATTGACGGGGGAATAGCCGAAAAAGGACAGGAACTGGCGCAGCTGCGGTACGCGGCCGGCCACATCGATGGTTTCCGATTCCGGCGCCATGGTGCTCGCGGGCTTGAGCACGCGATTGACCATGTAAACCATCAGCGCCGCGGCGATGAAGTTGAACATGATGGTGGTGATCACCACGTGGCTGCCCCGCTTGGCCTGGAGCCAGCCCGGCACGAAGGCCCAGAAGCCGCCAACTGCGGCGGCGGCGATCACGGCCAAAGGCATGGCAACAAGCCAATGGGTCTGATCCAGCGCCAGCGCGACCACAACCGCGCCAAGCCCTGCCACATAGGCCTGGCCATCGCCCCCGATGTTGAACAGCCCCGCGTGGGCGGCAACCGCGACAGCCAGGCCCGTGAAGATGAAGTTGGTGGCGTAGTAAAGCGTGTAGCCAAAACCATCGCCGTACCCGAAGGCGCCGTAGATGATGACCTGGATGGCGTGCAAGGGGTTTTCACCCACCAGCATGACCACCAGGCCCGACACCAGGAAAGCCAGGATCAGATTGATGGCCGGCAACAGGGCGACGTCGGCCCAGCGCGGAATGGGTCTGCGGGCGCTCATGGCAGAGGTCCCTGTTCGGCAATGCCGAGGCCACGCGGGGCGGTGTTGCGGTTGATACCGGCCATCATCAGGCCAAGTTCGCCTTCGGTAGCCGTAGCGGGATCGGCTTCCCCAACGATGACGCCATCGAACATGACCAGGATGCGGTCGGCGAGCGAGCGGATCTCGTCGAGTTCGACCGAGACCAGAAGGATCGCCTTGCCTTCGTCGCGCATCTTGAGAATTTCAGTGTGGATGAATTCGATGGCCCCGAT
>JAQGJI010000197.1 GCA_028290685.1 Devosia sp.
TTGTCGTGCAAGGCGGTGTCGCCGCGCTCGTCGCCATTCTCGGGATTGAACCCAATACCAACCTTTTTGTCGCCTCCGACGGCACCTGGCTGGGCCGCTACGTGCCCGCCATGCTGCGCGCCCACCCTTTCTGGTTCGCCCAGCATGAAGGCAGGTCGCTGCTCTGCATCGATGAATCGAGCGGCCTTGCTGGTCCCGACGAGGAAAATGCCCGCCCGTTTTTCGAGCCATCGGGCGAAATGGCCAAGCCCACGGCCGAGGTGGTGAATTTTCTCAGTAGCCTGAATTCCGAGCTGGCCCGCGCCGGCCAGATGGGAACCCTGTTGCACAGGCACAACCTGCTCGAGCCCTGGCCCATCCAGATCCGCGCCGACAAGGCCACGCCCCCGCGTCCCCTCGAAGGCCTGCTGCGCGTCAACGAGGCTGCGCTCAACGCCGTGCCGGACAGTGTCCATCTGGAACTGCGCCGCGGCGCCCTGTTGCTGGCCCATGCCCAACTTCTGTCCATGTCCAACCTTAGCCTGTTGCCGCGCATCGCCGAAGCGCGCCAGGCCCAGGAACAGAAAATCAGGCAGCGGCGCGCCGAAGAAGCAGCCTTGTTCCAGCCATCGGGCGCCAACCAGGACGTCATCGACTGGGAACGCATCTTCAATGATTGAATGCCCTAATACTGTGCCGTGCCGTGCTGAACCGCCAAACATGAAAGCAGAACGCTTCAATGTCACAACCTGATGTTTTCAGCCGCGCGCTCGGCATCTACAAAAAAATCGTCTTGAGCACGCTGATCTTCAGTGCCGCCATCAATATCCTGCTGTTCGTCGGTCCGCTCTACATGCTGCAGGTCTATGACCGCGTGCTGCAGAGCCGCAACGAGACGACGCTGCTGATGCTCACCGTGATCGCCATGTCCATGCTGGTGATCCATGGCCTGATGGAATTCCTGCGCTCACGCGTTCTGGTGCGCACCGGCTTCCAGTTCGATGAAGCCCTTTCGGGCCCGCTGTTTCATCGCGTCCTCAAGGCCAGCCTGGTCAGCCCCGGCGGCAATTCGCAGGCAGCGCTGGCCGATGTCGGGCGCCTGCGCGAATTTCTGACCGGGACCGGGCTTACCGCCATGTGCGACGTGCCCTGGGTGCCGCTGTTCCTGGTGGTGTGCTTTTTGTTCCATCCCTGGATCGGCACCGTTGCCCTTGGTGGGGCGACCATTGTCTTTGTTCTGGCTCTGGTCAGTGAGCTGGCGACCAAGAAGACCCTCGACAGCGCCCAGAACGCCAGCCAGGCGGCCCAGCAGTTTGCCACCACGACCCTGCAGAACGCCGAGGTGATCCGCGCCATGGGCATGGAAGGCCAGTTGCGCCGCCGCTGGCTCGAGCGGCACGATACCATGATGGATTTGCAGGCATCGGCCAGCGACCGCGCCGGCGTGATTTCCTCGATCTCCAAATTTGTCCGCGCCGGCCTGCAGATCGCCATTCTGGGCGTCGGGGCCTATCTGGTGCTGCGCGGCGAAATGTCGGCCGGCGTCATGGTCGCCGCCTCCATCATGATGGGCCGCGCCCTGGCGCCGGTGGATCAGGTGGTGGGGCAATGGAAAAGCTTTGTCGGCGCCCGCCAGTCCTATCGCCGGCTCAAGAACATGTTTGCCCAGATCCCCGCCGATGTCGAGCGCACCGCCTTGCCGGTGCCCGATGGCCGGCTCGCCGTCGAGGGGCTGACCGCGCTCGTGCCCGGCAGCCGCACGCCGGTGCTCCAGGGCGTCAGCTTTGCCATTGACGCAGGCCAGACCCTGGCCATTGTGGGCCCCAGCGGCGCCGGCAAGTCGAGCCTTGTCCGGACCCTGGTGGGCGTCTGGCCCACCGTTGCCGGCGCGGTGCGCCTCGATGGCACCGAGATCGGCCACTACAATGCCGAGGAACTGGGCGCCTATGTCGGCTATCTGCCCCAGGAAGTGGAATTGTTCGCCGGCACCATCGCCGAAAACATCGCCCGCTTCCGCGACGCCGACGACAAGGACGTGGTCAGTGCCGCCAAGCTGGCCGGCGTTCACGACATGATCCAGAAGCTGCCCCAGGGCTACGATACCGAAATCGGCGTTGGCGGCCGCTCCCTGTCCGGCGGTCAGCGCCAGCGCGTCGGGCTGGCCCGGGCGCTGTTCGGAAACCCCTCGCTGATCGTGCTGGATGAGCCCAATGCCAATCTGGACTCCGAAGGTGAAACAGCCCTGATGCAGGCTCTGGCCAGCATCAAGCAGCGCGCCATCACCGTGGTTTTCGTCAGCCACAAGATGAATTTGCTGAGCCAGGCGGATATGACCCTGGTGATGAAGGACGGCCGCGTGCAGCGCTTCGTGCCCACCCGGCAGTTCCTGCAGCCCATGGCGGCGGCGCCTGCCGAGCCTCGCTCCCTGCCGGCCGCTGCGCAGATCTCCGCATGATGGTGCAGCACAAAGGAAGATCGATATGACCACGCCCGAACGCGCTGCCCGCCGCTATTCCCCCACGCCCTTCATCATCATGGGCTTCGCCGTCATCGGCGCCACCTTCGGCGTCATGGGGGTATGGGCATCCACCGCGCCGCTCGACAGCGCCGTGGTTGCGCCCGGCGTCGTTGCGGTGGAATCCAACCGTAAGCTGATCCAGCACCTTGAAGGCGGCATCGTTGCCGAGATCATGGTGACCGAGGGCCAGACCGTGGAAGCCGGCCAGCCGTTGGTGCGCCTGCTGCCGACCCAGGCGCAGGCCAACCAGTCCATCCTGCAGCAGCGCGTCGCCGTGCTGCGCGCCACCGAGAAGCGCCTTGAAGCTGAACGTGCCAACATCGATGAACCCGACTTTGCCGCCATCACCGACGTCGAGGACACCGCGGCACTGGCCAATGCCATCAAGAGCCAGGGGCAGCTGTTCACCGAGCGCAAGGCAATTCGCGACAGCAAGATCGACATCCTGGGTTCGCGCATCGAGCAGTTCCACCAGCAGATCGCCGGGCTGACCGTGCAGCGGGACGCCATCGAGCGGCAACAGGCGTCCATCGACGCCGAAATCGCCCGGCTGCGCGGTGGGGAAAGCACGGGCGTGGTGCGCACCAATCAGATTACCGCCATGGACCGCGACAGCGCTGCCCTTGTCGGCAGCTATGGGCAGCTGGTCTCCCAGTCGGCCCAGGCTCACCAAAGCATCATCGAAACCGACCTGCAGATCGTGCAGATCACCCAGGAGTATCAGGAACGCGCCGCCTCCGAGCTCAAGGACACCGTTGCCGAGCTCAACGAATTGACCGAGCGGCTCGTTGTCGCCGAGGACGTGAACTCCCGCACGCTGATCCGGGCCCCGCAAAGCGGCATCGTGCAAAACATCCGCGTGCATACGACGGGGGGCGTCGTGCGCCCCGCCGATACCATCATGGAAATCGTGCCCCAGGATGAAGCACTGGTCATCAATGCCCAGGTGCGGCCGCTCGATATCGACAGCCTGGCCCCCGGTCAGGTCTCGGAAATCAAGTTCCCTGCCTTTTCGAGCCGAAATCTGCCGACCATTTTCGGTACGGTGGACGTGCTGTCGCCCGATCTCATCTATCCCGAGGACTCGCGCGAGCCCGCCTATTACCTCGCCCGCATCAGCGTTCCGGAAGAAAACGTGCCGGAAATGATCAAGGGCCGCATCCTGCCTGGCATGCCCGCCGACGCCATCATCGTGACGGGCGAGCGCACCATGGTGGACTATCTGGTCAAGCCGATCCGCGATTCGCTGGACAAGAGCATGCGCGAGGAGTAGTCCCGCACCCTGCTGCCGGGCATGGTGTTTGCTGTTTGATCCGCCGGTGAATGGCATTAAGAACTGGCGCGAGCCGTTTCGCGTGGGGGCATGTATGCCCCGCGGCAAACTGACTGGTGAGCGTCTATGTTCGGTCTATTGCGCAGTCTATGGAGTTTTCGCGGCTATGTGGCACGGTCCATACTGGCTGATTTCAAGACGCGCTTTGTGCGAAGCCGCCTCGGT